>CAYPXN010000047.1:0-5979 GCA_964414715.1 uncultured Pseudomonadota bacterium
AGATGTGAGCTACTTCGTGCGTATGAAGCGCATTCTTAAAATGCGCTGGAATCCGATTTCTTCAGTAGAGCGCGCTTTGATGAGCAATCAGATTTCTGCGGGCAAGATTGAATGTGTGGTTGGGGTTGCTTTGGATGCTTCGGGAAGTATTGCAGATCTTTTTGTTATCCGCTCTTCAGGAGTGGGTGCTTATGATCAGGAAGCGTTGCAAACCATTCGGGATTCTTCCCCATTTTCCGCTCCTCCGGATCAGTTTATGAAGGATGGTCAACTACGGATGAGCTGGACTTTTACAGTGTACTTGTAAAACTAAAATTCCAATTTTCTCTGTGCCTTGCTTTCCGAAATTTCTTCTTCCGTGAGGGGAGGGCTCCAGGTGAGGCGAGGTTGCCGAACTGCTCTCACTTCATCCAAACGACTCATATGAGTAATATGGGGAGCGGAGCGTACTTTATCAGGATTGGTTTGGCACTCTTGGGCAATGGCAATCATTGCATCGCAAAACTCATCCAAAGTTTCTTTGCTTTCGGTTTCGGTGGGTTCAATCATCATCGCACCCGGGACCACCAATGGAAAATAAACCGTGGGTGGATGAAAGCCATAGTCCATAAGACGTTTGGCAATATCCATGGTTTTCACACCGTTTTCCTGCTGTTTTTTGTCTGAAAAAATGCATTCATGCATACAGGTTGTGGAATAGGGGAGATAATAAAAATCTTTCAATCGGGATTTGATATAATTGGCGTTCAAAACCGCCATTTCAGAAACCTGTTTCAAGCCCTCAGGGCCCATTTCACGAATGTAAGTGTAGGCGCGTAACAACATGCCGAAGTTTCCAAAAAAGGATCTTACCTTGCCGACACTCTGAGGTCGATTTTTCTGGAGGTAAAATTGATTTCCTTCTTTTTGGATGACGGGACTGGGAAGATAAGGTTCCAAACTTTTCTTTACTGCGACAGGACCTGCGCCTGGTCCTCCCCCTCCATGAGGCGTTGTAAAAGTTTTGTGCAAGTTGAAGTGAAGCACATCGACACCCATGTCTCCTACACGAGCTTGACCCAATAGAGCATTCTGATTTGCACCATCACAATAAACCAAGCCGCCTTTGGAATGAACAATTTTTGCAATTTCAGCGATATGCTTTTCAAAAAGCCCCAAAGTATTCGGATTGGTAAGCATGAGCGCTGCAACTTCTTCGTCCATGTGAGCAGCCACATCTTCAGGAGTGAGAACTCCCTCCTTGCCGGATTTGATTTCGATTACTTGATAATTGCAAAGAGCAGCAGAAGCAGGATTGGTTCCGTGAGCGGTGTCTGGAATTAAAATTTTCTTACGCGGATTTCCTTTTGCCGTGTGATAGGCGCGAATCATCAAAAGACCGGTAAATTCTCCGTGAGCTCCCGCGGCGGGTTGGAGAGTTACCGCATCCATACCACTGACTTCCGCGAGATAGTTTTGCAATTCGTACATCACATGCAAGGCGCCTTGAATGGTATCGCTGGGTTGCAGGGGATGGGCTTTTGCAAAGCCCGCCATGCGTGCGGCTTCTTCATTCACTTTCGGGTTGTACTTCATGGTGCAAGAACCCAGGGGATAAAAACCGGTGTCGATGGAATAATTCCATTGGGATAAACGTGTATAGTGGCGAACTACATCAAGCTCCGACAATTCTGGCAGTAGGGGAACAGCATGCTGCTCCCTTAAATGAGAAGTCGGAAATATTTTTGCGGCATCTACTCCAGGAACATCCAGTTCAGGCAAGGAATAACCTTGTCTTCCCGGAGAAGATTTTTCAAAAATAATGGCTTCGTTAAACAAGAAGCCTTTCATGCCTGGGTAATTGCGTTGGGTCATAAAATTGATTTCAATTCTTCTGCGTATTGATCCATCTTTTCTTTTGTTGTCATTTCCGTAACACAAATCAGTAAACTATTTTTGAGTTCGGGATAATCCTCTTGAAGGGAAATTCCCCCGAAGATTTTTTTATCTTTCAAGTTTGTGAGAACTTCTTCGACCGGTTTTGAAAGTTTGATAGAAAATTCGTTGAAAGTGTTTTTGGTGAAGAGAGCTTCTACACCCGGGAGATCCAAAAGTTTTTTCTTGAGGTATTCTGTTTTTGCCAGATTCATTTCTGCGAGTTTGCGCAGTCCGATGGGGCCGAGTAAAGAGAGATGAATGGAAGCTGCCAGTGCGCAAAGAGACTGATTGGTACAAATGTTTGAAGTCGCTTTTTCGCGGCGGATATGTTGTTCACGGGTGTTCATTGTTAAAATAAAGCCGCGTTTTCCATCGGAATCGAGAGTTTCTCCCACCAATCTGCCGGGAAGTTGGCGAATAAATTCTTTTTTGCTGGCGAATAGTCCCAGGTAAGGGCCTCCCAAATTGAGGAAGTTTCCAAAGGATTGACCTTCTGCAATCGCAATGTCTGCGCCACATTCTCCAGGAGAGGCGAGAAGTCCCAAAGAAACGGGATCTCCACAGGCAGTCACAAACAAGGCATCTTTTTCATGCGCGATTTTTCCAATTTCTTTTAAATCTTCCACGACACCAAAAAAGTTGGGAGATTGAATGCATACTGCACTGCATTCAGTATTCAGAAGGGAGCTGAGTGCTTTGCAATCTACTTTTCCATCTTCTTGGTAAGGGATTTCTTCAATTTCATATCCCAGATTTTGAAGGCTGGTTCTCACCACTTCACGATATTCGGGATGAATGCTTTTCGCTAAAAGAACCCTTTGTTTCTTTTTGATTCGAAAAGCCATCAAAACAGCTTCTGCCAAGGCAGTTGCTCCATCATAGTTGGAGGCATTGGCGACTTCCATGCCCAGCAAAGAAGCGACCATGGTTTGAAATTCAAAGATAGCTTGAAGAGTACCTTGGGAAAGTTCTGCCTGATAGGGCGTGTAACTGGTTGCGAACTCCCCCCGACTTGCCAGATGCCAAACTGCAACAGGAATATAATGATGATAAGCTCCTCCCCCTAAAAAAGAGGAGTAGTGATCGACCGTTTCATTCGAGCGAGAAAGTTGTTTGAGATGAGTCAAGAGATCTTGTTCAGAGAGTGCATCGGGTAAATTTAAGGGAGCATCGAATTTTAGATTTTTGGGGATGGTATCAAAAAGTTCCTGGGACGATCGAATGCCAATGCTTTCACAGATTTTTTTGATTTCATCATCGGTTTGAGGAAGGTAGCGCATTTCATGTAAGGCGTGAGGGGTGAGGGCTTAGGAGTGAATAGTCGCCTCACTCCCCACTCCTCACTCCTCACTTCATTCCCCCTCCTTGAGAAACGCTTCGTATTCTTCAGCACTCATCAAGTCATCGAGGTCGGATTTGTCTGCCATTTCAATTCGGATCATCCATCCTTCGCCGTAACAATCATCGTTGATGGTTTCGGGAGCATCGAGAAGGGGATCATTGACTTCCACCACGGTACCAGAAACAGGAAGGTAAAGATCGCTGACACTTTTAGTAGATTCAACCACACCAAAAGTATCTCCTTTTTCGACTTCTTCGCCTTCTTCGGGAAGTTCGACAAAAACGATGTCTCCCAATTGATCTTGAGCCCAGTCCGTAATTCCTACGGTGATTGTATTACCTTTTACTCGGACCCATTCATGTTCTTTGGTGTATTTTAGTTCTTCAGGAAAATTCATAAGCATCTCCAGATAAATTCAACTTTAGGCGATCAATTATTTCTTCTTATAAAAAGGAATGGCAACAACTTTTGCTAATTTTTTTTTGCCTCGAATGTCTACTAAAATTTCATTTCCTATTTTTGCTAACTCGCTTCGCACATAGCCACAAGCAATATTTTTGTCAAGCGAGGGAGAGTAGGTTCCGCTTGCGATCCAGCCGATTTTTTGTTCTCCCTGATAGAGAGGATATTCCGCCCGGGCAATTCCCTCTTCTTGCATTTCAAGTCCTACCCGTTTGAATTCTGTTCCTTGTTCCTTTTTCTTAAGAAGGGCTTCTTTCCCAATAAAATTTCCCTTGTTGATTTTTACTACCCAGGCCAAGTCTGCCTCTAGGGGACCCAGTTCATCCGTGAGTTCATGACCATACAAGGGATAAGCCATTTCCAAACGCAGGGTATCGCGTGCTCCCAAGCCACAGGGGAGGAGTCCTGAAGGTTTTCCCGCTTCCAGAATACATTGCCATAACGATGCAGCATTTTCCGGAGCGCAGTAAATTTCAAAGCCATCCTCACCCGTATAACCTGTGCGAGCAATGATTACTTTTTGTCCTTCGATGAAGTTTTCCGCGAAATAAAAAGTTTTCAAAGAAGAAAGTGAATTTTGACACAAAGGAGAAAGAATTTTTTCAGCCAAAGGACCTTGAAGAGCAATTAAGGCATATTCATTACTTTTGTTTTCAATTTTCACATCGAAACCTGTGGTATGTTTTTGAAACCAGGTCCAGTCTTTATCTGCATTCGAAGCATTGACGCACACCAAGTAATGATTCGGATCAATTTTATTGATGATGATGTCGTCTACTGCGCCACCTTTTTCGTTCATCAATATATTGTATTGGCATTGGCCGTTTTGGGCTTTGCTGAGATCGTTTGAGATCATGTTTTGGAGGTAAGCAAGGGCATCCAAACCCGAAACAGAAATTTCTCCCATGTGTGAAACATCGAAGAGACCCGCCTTGTTTCTCACTGCTTCATGTTCTTTGAGAACACCCGAATAAGAAACGGGCATTTCCCAGCCTCCAAAATTAACCATTTTTGCGCCGAGTTGTTTGTGGACTTCGTAAAGGGGAGTTTTATTCATAAGTGGAGATTCCGTATTTCTTTCAATTCTTTTTTGATTTCTTCGCTGAGTTCTTTTTCACTAGGCAGGTGAAGTTTATACTGACTCGTGAAAATCTTTTTTTCCTGATTCGATGCAAGGGTATATTTTACTACAGCCTCATTTTTGTCGGTGCAGAGAAGTAATCCCAATGTTGGATTGTCTCCTTGAGTGCGGCGTTCTTGGTCAAAATAATTTACATATAATTGCATTTGTCCCAGATCCTGATGAGTCAGTTTTCCGACTTTTAGTTCAATCAGTACATAACATTTCAAAATGGTATGGTAGAATACAAGATCAACATAGAAATGATCGCCTTCCAGGCTTATTCTTTCTTGTCTTGAAACAAAAGCAAATCCTTTTCCCATTTCTAGAAGAAAATCTTGCAAGTTGTGAAGGAGAGCTTCTTCTAATTTTGATTCTACCAGCTTGTGGGATTCGGGAAGGCCTAAAAACTCAATAACAACGGGGTCCTTGAAAACATCTTCAGGTTTTGAAATTTCCTGTCCTTTCGTGGCCAACTTGATTAAGCCTTTTTTATCCTTACTTTTTGCAAGACGTTCGAAAAGCAGGCTGTTGATTTGACGTTCAAGTTCTCGGGCAGACCAATTATTTCGGATGGCTTCTATTTCATAGAAAGAACGGGCTTCTTGTTTGTTTACTCTCAGCAGAGTTCTGTAGTGTGTCCAAGAAAGATTGGGATGTAACTGTCCAGGCTCCCAAGATTGGCCACTCAATGATGGGCTAATTGTTTTTTGAAGCTCTTCCAAAGACTTTTGAGATTGGCCACGCACTGAGTGGCTAATTTTAGGGGTTATGAGAGAAGGATATTCTAGATAAAATTGGCGGATATATTTTAAGTTCTGGATGGAATAACCGTTTCCAAATTCTTGAGTCAGCTTTTTGGAAAGTTCTTCCAGTATTTTTTTGCCGTAATCCGCTCGCTTTTTACCCCCTTGTTCATCTTCAATAATTTCCCGTCCAATCATCCAGTTGGCACAAACTTGGGCGGTATTTACGGAACGAGCAGAGTAATTTCGTGCCGATGACAGGATTTTTTCAATTCGGGAGTAAAGGTCAGACCCCATGATTTTTAATGTTTTCTTTTCTTTTCGTTTTGTTTTTTTGCAGCTTCCAGGGTGTTCCATAATAGCATTGTAATGGTCATCGGACCGACACCGCC
>CAYPXN010000048.1:0-3613 GCA_964414715.1 uncultured Pseudomonadota bacterium
TTGTGTAGAGACAAGTATCATGCACCAAAAAAACTCTACCATCGCTGCGCTGGCAAGTCCTCAAGGAGAAGGAGGTGTTGGTGTTATTCGACTCAGTGGTTCCGAAGCCCCGCTTATTCTCTCAAAAATTTTTCAAGGATCTGCATCTTCAAATCAATGGCTTTCTCACCGTTTATATCTGGGCAAACTTGTAAGTCAAAAAGGCCTGTTTTTGGATGAATGTTTAGCGGTGTGGATGAAAGCGCCCCAATCATTTACCGGAGAGGATGTTGTAGAGTTTCATATACATGGTGGGCGTTTAATTTCCATGAAGGTTCTTGAAGAAATTTATTCTCTTGGTGCTCAGCCTGCCCAACCTGGCGAATTCAGTCTTAGGGCATTTATAAATGGAAAGATGGATTTGACGCAGGCGGAAGCAGTGGCAGACATGATTCGTGCCCAATCAGATCTTTCTTTGAAATTAGCACAAGATCAGTGGTCGGGATCTTTGACAAAACCCGTTTCGGAACTCCGTAGAAAATTATTGGAAGCTTTGGTTCACTTGGAAGCGGCCATTGATTTTCCGGAGGAAGATATTGAAATTCTCGAAATGTCTCGTGTGGCTAAGGAGCTAGAATCCTCTCTTTTTCAATTAAAAGAATGGTTAAAGGATTATGAGTTGGGAAGAATTCTTCGCGAGGGTTTGTCGATTGCTTTGTTGGGGAAACCGAATGTAGGGAAAAGCAGTCTTTTGAATTACCTTGTGAAAGAAGAGGCTGCTATTGTTCATGACCAGCCAGGAACAACACGTGATGTGATAGAAAAGCCGATTAATTTAGGTGGCTTAGCGATTCGCTTGCTGGATACAGCGGGTATTCGTAAAACCGGAGAAAGTGTAGAGAGTAAGGGAATTGAAAAGTCGAAGGTCTGGCTCCAAAAAGCAGACTTGGTTTTAGCTCTTTTCGACACATCAGAAAACATTAATGATAACGATCGTGAGTTGGTGAAGCTTATAAAACCTCGTAACAGTCTTATATTATTAACGAAATCTGACTTGCCAAAAAAATGGACTTTAAAAGATTTGCTGGGAGATCTTAATAAACCTAGCCTCTCTATCTCCACTAAAACAGGAGATGGCTTGTCTGAACTGGAAAAATACATTCCAACTTTGTTTGGAATTCCAGAAATGAATAAGCCGGGCCAATTATTGATTAATCAACTACGCCATAAGTTAGCCTTGGAGAAAAGTATTGATTGCCTTTCACAGGCATTGGAGGCGATGCAAAACAAAATAGGTGTTGAGTTGGTTGCTACAGATGTGATGAGAGCGGCGCAAGCTGTCGGTGAAATTGTCGGTGAAATTAGTAGCGAACATATTTTGGAAGATATTTTTAGCCGTTTTTGTATTGGAAAATAGTCTAAAATAGTGCATTTGCCGATGCGTCAAAAATAATTTATGACGCATAATTGTGCGTCAAAACATCCGTGAAAAAAGCACGGAATGTTGTTTCGGAGGCTTTGCTTTGAGATGGATTGGCGACAAGGGGGTGTTTGGGTGCTTGAATTCGTTGTATTCCATGCTTCTGAAATCCGCACGGATCCAAATTCTCAAACTTTTCATTTAAGTGAATAGGTTGTATTTTTTTGGAGGACATTGTTAAAAATATTCTGTCTTTTTCCATAACATTCCGATCTTTTGCTATGTGCTCTTTTCTAAAGGGAATTGGAAAAGGCGCTGTTTTTTTAAGAAGTTGGAGTGTTGATTTTAGAAGAATTTTGTGGATAGAAGCTCTATTTTGAAGCAATTTTAATTTGAATAAGTCGATAGATTGGGAAATCGGTGTTTTAGATAGTTAATTAATATTAATTAATTATAATTATATATAAAATATAACTAATTTTTACTATTTTTAGTTTCACGTGAAACATTTTATGATGAGCTATGATAAAAAATTCGATGTGATTATTGTGGGTGGAGGGCATGCGGGATGTGAGGCGGCTCTTGCGACTGCGAGGTGTGGCTTTGAAACTTTATTGCTTACTTCCAACGTGGATAATATTGCGCAAATGAGTTGCAATCCAGCGATAGGTGGTCTGGGTAAGGGGCATTTGGTTAAAGAGATTGATGCTTTGGGTGGTGAGATGGGTAAGGTGACGGATGCAACTGGAATTCAGTTTCGTCGCCTTAACACCAAGAAAGGTCCAGCTGTACAGGCAAGTCGAGCTCAATGTGATAAGTTGCAATATAAAGTTCGTATGAGAAGAGTTTTGGAAACAACTCCGGGCTTACATATAAAGCAAGGTTTTGCGGAAGACTTAATTGTAAATGATGGGTGTATAGAGGGGGTGTTGAGTAATTTTGGCATTTATTACCAGGCAAAGGTGGTGATTTTAACTACTGGAACCTTTATGAATGGTTTGATGCACTATGGTGAAAATAAACAGGTGGGAGGTCGTTCGGGAGATGCTCCGAGTGTGGGTTTGTCAGCTTCCTTAAAGAAGTTGGGTTTTGAAATTGTGAGAATGAAAACGGGAACTCCTCCTCGTCTAGACACCCGTACTATAGATTACTCAAAAACTGAAGCTCAACCTGGAGATAGTCCGCCTCGAAAGTTTTCTTTCTCAGATACTACTATCCTTCAAAAACAATTGAGTTGTTATATAACTTATACAAATGAAGAGACTCATAGTGTGATTAAGGGAGCGTTAGACAGATCTCCTATGTTTAATGGAACAATTAAAAGTATAGGGCCTCGCTATTGCCCTTCAATTGAAGATAAGGTCTTTCGTTTTGCGGATAAGGATCGTCATCAGATATTTTTGGAACCAGAAGGTCATGATACTCATGAGGTATATGTTAATGGTTTGTCGACGAGTTTGCCTGTAGATGTGCAGTTAAAAATTCTCAAAACAATACCCGGTTTAGAAAAGGCGGAAATGGTAAGGGCGGGTTATGCCGTAGAATATGATTGTCTGCCTCCCACTCAGTTGTTTCCTTCATTGGAAACAAAGCTTATAAAGAAGTTGTTTTTAGCAGGCCAAATTAATGGAACTTCAGGATATGAAGAGGCAGCCGCTCAGGGTTTGCTGGCTGGAATTAATGCGGTACAAGCATTGAGGGGTGAAGACCCTATTATATTAGACAGGTCTCAGGCATACATAGGTGTGTTAATTGATGACCTGGTGACAAAAGGCACCCAAGAACCCTATCGGATGTTTACGTCAAGGGCAGAACATCGTTTAATGCTGAGAGAAGACAATGCAGATTTGAGATTGAGGGAAATTGGACGTAAGGTGGGTTTACTTTCGGATGAAGATTGGGAAAAGTTTTTAGTTAAGAAAAAACAAATTGAAGAGTGTAAGGCGTACTTGGTTGAACATAGAATTACTCCTACTCCCGAAGTTAATCTGATGTTGAAATCAAAAGATCTGGCTGAAATCAAAAGACCTACAACATTAGAGGAATTTTTAAGGCGCCCAGAAATAAAGTGGAATGACTTGCTTGTTCTATTTCCTGAAAAGCTTGAATCTTTAAGGGTTTTGCCTTTTGAAGTAAGTGAGCAGGTGGAAATTTCAGTAAAATATGATGGCTATATTAATAAACAAAGTGAATTTCTTGATAAGATGGGTGCTT
>CAYPXN010000049.1:0-6199 GCA_964414715.1 uncultured Pseudomonadota bacterium
CTTGCAAGCGCTTCCCCTGGTGCCTTGGGGGGCTTGAGAGGTCTGGCAACTGTCCGCTCTATTTTAGGGAATATTGGTACCCATGTGATTCCTTTTCAGATGGCTGTGTCAAAAGTGCATGAGCAGCTCGATAAAGAGGGAAATCTGAAAGATGAAAAAATAAAGCTAAGCTTAGAAAAGCTGGGTGGAGATCTGGCATTTTTTATCAAAAAATTTCATTCTTAAAAAAAACAACCTCTATTATTTTACAAAGCTGAAAGCAGGCGCGGAAACATCGCACCTTTCAGGGTTGTTTGTATTGAGCCGATGAGAAAAATCGATGATGAAAGTGCCGGTAATATCCTGATTAATATTAATACTTCCGTTAAGATTTACTCCATGAAGCGGATCGCCTTCAAATGTAGGCGGTAGAAAAACATCTGTGCTATCATCTTGCTGAGTACCTGGGTTGTTTGATCCTGTGCTGATATAAATAAACATTTTTGTGATGGATGTGTCTGAGCAGTTCCATATAGTTCCAGTAGTGGGATCTTCAGCTGTTTGGCTGTGATTGCAAGTGTCAATCGTATATTCTTCTCCAGCAGTACATAAACCTTCAGTGACTGGAGAAGCGAAAGTAATTTCTCGAGCGAATTCCAGTATAATACAAGGATAGTCTCCCTCAGGAGCGTCTACCTCAAACACGGTGGGGTTTGTGGAAATATCCACAACTGTTCCATTGGGATCGCTTGAAATTTTTATCGGATTGGAACAGGTTGGATCTTTTGATAAAAAGGTATCGTAAAACTTGACACTCACAGATGAGGGGCTAGGATTACTTGCTGTATCTAAACTTGGTAAAGATTGAGAGGCAGAACCTGAAGTGGCGGATACTTTCAAGGTGAGCCTATGAGTAGGTGTTGTTTGAGAAGGAGCGGAGCCGCAAGCGCTGAAAAATAAAAAAATAGGAAAAAATAAGATATAAAAAGTTTTATTTCTTATCATACGTGGCCCTTCTTTATTAAAAAATGTTAACAAATAATTATAGCAAATAAAGAGGAAATGTTACTAGGGGGCTGTAAGAAAAATATTCTAAAAACCTTAAGCACTTCTTGCTTGATTTTAACTTTTCTGTACGAAAATTTTTTGTACGGATTTTTCTGACATTCATTTTATGGCTCAATGGTATGCAGTCGCAAAAGTGAAGGATTTGAAAGAAGGTGAGGGCGTAATGTGTCCGATCCAGGGGCGTCCGGTGGGTTTGTGGAAATATCAGGATCGTTTTTATGCCCTGGAGGATCGTTGTCCGCATCGGGGCGCCTTGTTAAGTGAGGGAGATTGCAAAAACGGTATTGTGACTTGTCCCTGGCATGCTTGGCAGTTTGATTTAAAAGATGGACATTTTTTGGAGAATCCGGAAATAAAACTGAAATCTTATCCCGTGAAAGTAGAAGGGGAAGATGTGTTTATCCAGATATAATAAAGGATGATTAAAATATGAGTTTAAAAAATAAAACAGCATTCATTACCGGTTCATCACGGGGAATTGGTAAATCTGTTGCCCTAAAGTTGGCTTCTTTGGGAGCGGATATTATTTTGCATTATCGAAGTAATGTAGAAGAGGCACAGAATGTAGAACAGGAATTGAAGAATTTGGGAGTTAAGGTCTGGAAATACGCTGCGGATTTGTCAGAGTTGGATCAGGTTCAGCGTTTGATCGAGGAAATTAAATCTCAACATTCTCGTCTGGATATTTTTGTTTCCAATGCGGCTGCAACGGCTTTTAAACCTCTGTCAGAAATCAAGCCCCATCACATCCAGAAAACTTTTAACATCACGATTACCACATTCATGATGGTGATGAATGCCTTTACGCCCATCATGCCTGAAGGATCGAAAGTGATTACGGTTTCCGGAATCGATACCAAAAAATATTGTGTGAATCATGGATTGCTGGCGGCTGCCAAAGCGGCTCTCGAAATGTTAACCCGTTATTATGCGACAGAACTGAATGCTAAAAAAATATTTGTGCATGGCATCAATCCGGGCTTGGTCGATACAGATTCGATGAAAGTTTATTGGGGAAGTAATTATGAAAAGTTTAAGGCAGAATTTAATCGTTTGAATCCGATGGGTGGTTTAATGCCTACTTCCGATGTTGCAGAAATGATTGCTTTCCTTTGTACTCCAGCCGCGAATTGGTTTAATGGGGAAACGCTTTATGCAGATGGTGGTATGGGCTTTTTGATGCCTGTTTTTTCAAAATAAAAATAAAGAGGGAGAGGGATTATGAAGAAGAAGGGGATTCTACTGTTTTTGCTTTTGACTGTGTTGCTTTCTTCCTGTGGAAGAGATTATTTTGCAAAAAAACTTCAGGATTTCGTAAAAGACAAGAGTTCAATACCTGCGCAAAATATTGCGGAATCAGCGCCTCCTTCCATGCCTTCTCCTGCGCCGATGGAGGCTCCTGTTCCAGAAACGAATAAGGTTTCTACATCATTAGAAGAAATTAATACATACATCCAATGTTTGAATCGCACGGCTGAGCGAGTGAAACAAAGTCGCGATCGGTATTTATCGTGGGTGAATGAAAAATCAGGTCCTACTTGTAAGGAATCTTATATTAGTTACGGTCTTTATACTCTTTACAATGATGGGGTAGAAGTTTGCCAAAAGGCGGCACAAAAAGGCCAACCAGGTTCTCCCATGCAAAAGAGCGCAACAGATTTAGCGGCGGCTTATGCAGAGTTGGTGCCTCTCGTTCAAAAAGCGGAGGATTATTATACTCAGCAAGATTACAAAGATGATCATTGTGAAAAAGCTAAGGCGATGCATCCTCAACTCTTAAGCGCTTTCAGCAGATATTTACAGGCTAAAAATAATTTGGAAACAGCCATTGGAAGTGTGAAGGGTGATTTAGATCAGCAAGAGCTTGTTCAAATTGAGCAGGCTCACGGAAAGAAACTCCCTTGGTATACGAAGTCCTTTATGATTTCCGCTGAGAAGTTGATCAAATCTTTTCCTACCAATGCGAGAGCTTCTTTAAGCGATGTAAATTATTTGTCGGATTATCCCAATGTGGAAAAATCTTATGAAGCTCTTGCTCAATATTCATTAGCGAACCCTCAAGAAGGAAAAGACACTTTCTGGTATAGCTCTTTCGAAAGTAGTGCCAAGGAGTTTTACACCAAAGCTAAATTTTTGAAGAGAGATTTGGCCGAGGGTAAAAAGGCCGATGTGTCTTCGATGAATGAGGTGATCGAGGCCTATAACCGCCTGGTGAGAGATTCGAATAACTTAAAATTCAAAATGTAATTTTACTCTGTCACAAAACCAAAGCTAGGAGGTTGTATTCCACAACCGTTTTGATTGCCCTGACCCCCTTCGATTTTATTTGTAAAGTCGATCAGAAAAGTGCCTGTGATGTCTTGATTTATCAGAATATCACCATTCAGCTTGATTCCTTGTTCCGTATCTCCGCTAGATCTCGAAGGAAGAAAGGGGCTCCAGTTTTCTCCACAGTTAGGATCATTTGAAATCATGGAGTTTCCTTTGCAGATTGCATTGCTGCTAATGTAGAGAGTTACTTGATTGTTTTCGTTGTCTTTGCAAGTACTGACAGCTCCGGTCACAGGATCCTGTGTTTTTTCACCGTTATTACACACATCTGCTAAATATTGATTTCCTGCTATGCACTCCCCTTCGGTAGCTGCTGGGCTAAAGTGTATTTGATCAGACATTTGAAGCATCACGCAAGGATAGGTACCAGAAGGAGCATCGGCTACATTGATAATTGGATCTACAGTAATATCTAAGTCTTTGCCTTCGCTACTTTGAAAAACATTGACTGGGCTTGAGCAGTCTAGATTTTGTGAAAGATAGATATTAAATACTTTTACTGTTACAGCCGAAGGACTCACAGATAAGTTTATAGGATTGCTCGTGATAGATGTGGAGTTTGATTGGCTTGCACTCGATGTCATCGCAATTTTCAAAGTGAGTTGATGAGTGCTTGTATCTTGAGAAGATACGGTAGAAGAGGATCCGCAAGCTGACATGTAGGATAAAAAAATGAGTCCAATTCCTGAAAATAAAACACGTATTTTCATATGTGCCTCTTTTTGTTTATAGATGTAATAATGATAAAGCTTCGAGTCTTTTTTGAATAGAGGCCAAAGAGGTTTGTTTGTATTTTGATTGTTGGACAAGTCTTAACAGGGCTTGCAAAGCTATGATTCCTCTGTCTTGACAGGTATTCTATGGGCCGCTAGGGTGTCCCACCTTAGTAAATTTTATGACGAAAATCTATTTTGACAATAATGCGACCACTCCGCTTGCGCCTGAAGTGAAGGATGTTTTGAAGGAATATAATGAAAGTTCTTTTGGAAATCCTTCGAGCATTCATTGGGCAGGACAGGAAGCTCGAAAACTCCTGAATCAGGCAAGAGATCAGATCGCCCATCTTTTGAATTGCGAAGAACAGGAAATTATTTTTACAAGTGGAGCTACAGAAAGTATTAATACGGCTTTACGAGGCCTTGCCTCTCTTGCTCAGGGAGAAAAAAAGGAAATTGTTTCCTCTCCCGTGGAGCACCACGCCACTTTAAAAACCCTGGAAGTTTTGAAACAAGAAGGTTTCCCCGTTCACTTTTTGAAAATTGATCGTCGGGGAAATTTTGATTTGGAGGAGTTGAAAGAAAAGATTACTGAAAAAACTCTTCTTTGTTCCTTGATGTGGGCTAACAATGAAACGGGCAATATTTATCCTATTGAGGAAGTGGGAAAGATTTGTCGTGAACGAGGAGTATTTTTCCATTGTGATGCGGTGCAGGCTATCGGAAAACTTCCGCTTTCTCTTAAAAATGTAGCGATCGATTTTCTTTCTCTTTCTGCCCATAAATTTCATGGACCCAAAGGAACGGGGCTTCTTTATGTGAGAAGAGGGTGTAAGTTTGCTCCCCTGATTCGTGGGGGGAATCAGGAACGTAATTTAAGGGCTGGAACCCAAAATTTGGGGGGGATTTTGGGGATGGCAAAAGCCCTGGAGTTATCCTACTCATCACTTGATGAGAGTTGTGTTAATATATTGAAAATAAAAGATAAAATAGAGTCGTTTGTTTTGAAGGAAATTCCCGGGGTCGAGTTGAATGGAGATCTTGAACATCGCTTGTGTAATACCAGTAATTTTTGGGTTCAGGGAGTGGATGGAGAAAGCCTTTTGTTTAATTTGGATTTGGAAGGCATTGCGGTTTCCGCAGGGGCAGCCTGTGAGTCCGGTTCTATTGATCCCTCTCATGTGTTGATGGCGATGGGACGATCAGCCAAAGAAGCCAAGGCTTCCTTGAGGATCAGTTTGTCTAAATATAATAGCATGGAAGAAGTAGGCACTTTTTTATCTGTTTTGCCGAAGATTATAGGAAGAATAAGGAAAAGGACCTAAACTTATATTCTTTCCAAGGACGGACGCCTCTCGCAACGACTCGCAAAAACTCAATGGGAACCCCGTTGCTTCCGGCGAGGTCCTTTTCGAGAACATAAGTTTAGGTCTTTTTTAAAAAAAAGGTATTTGTAATGAAACGAGTAGTTTGTGCCATGAGTGGAGGAGTTGATTCATCGGTCTCGGCCGTGCTTTTAAAAGAGCAGGGTTACGAGGTGATTGGCATTTCAATGAAGCTTGCTGAAACTCCTGCGGATGCGGAAGCAAAAGTTTCCGGTTGTTGTTCTGTAAAAGATTTCAATGATGCGCGCGCGATTTGTGCTTCTTTGGATATTCCTTTTTATTCCATGAACTTCAAAGACGAGTTTAAAGAAAAAGTGATGAATACTTTTGTGAAGGAGTATCTTTTGGGTCGAACCCCCAATCCTTGTGTGCTCTGTAATCAGGATATAAAATTTGATGCGTTTTTGGCAAAAGCCCAAGAGTTGGGAGCAGACTATGTTGCGACGGGACATTATGCCCGTATTGTGAATCAGCAGGGGCGTTATCGTCTCTTGCGGGGAAAAGATCCTAATAAAGACCAAAGTTATTTTCTCTTTTCTTTAAAGCAGGAAGATTTATCCAAGATTATTTTTCCGGTGGGTGATCTGAGTAAACCGGAAGTGAGAATGCTTGCCCAAAAATATAATCTCAAAACCAAAGACAAACCTGAAAGTCAGGAAATTTGTTTTGTTCCGAATGACGATCCGGGTGCTTTTATCGAGGCATATTCCAAAGAAGATT
>CAYPXN010000050.1:0-4847 GCA_964414715.1 uncultured Pseudomonadota bacterium
TCTCCAGTTTACAGACATATTGTACCAGGGGTTATATTATTGGGTAAGTGAGAGGGATTATAAAAAGATACGCCGGATCCAGGATTCTTGGTATCGAATGGATCTCTACCAAAAGATTCATTTATACAAGAAAGGAACCGACGTATGAATCGTAGTTATCTCAAAGATACCGCTGTAAGGAAGCGTCTTTTTTGGATGAAAGAAGCTTCTCGTTTAGGGGTCAATCAAGCCTGTTTGAAACTCGGGATTCATAAAAGCCAGTATTATTACTGGTACCGGAGATTTAAAGTGTCTGGGGTTTGTGGACTCCTTGCTTTATCAAGGCGTCCTCATTCTTCTCCAAAGCTCTCTAAGGGATTATTAGTTCACCGTGTCTTGCGTTTAAGAAAAGAAACAAGGCGAGGACCCGATACCATCGCTTTACTTCTCCACACTCGTTTTGGAATGAAGATTCCAAGATCTACCGTCTATAAGATTTTAAAAAGAGAAAGAAAGATTGATAAAAAACAAAGACGCTTTAAAAAGAAACATCCCTTGCGTTATGCCTGTAATAAACCAGGCCAACGAGTCCAGATCGATGTTAAATACGTTCCTTACCGCTTAAAAGAAGGAACTTACGGCAGAGCTTACCAATACACGGCTATCGATGACTGTACACGAGTGAGGTTTGCTTACATCTATGATGGGCATGGCATTCTTCAACTGGAAGACTTCTTGGAAAAACTTCTTCTCTTCTTCCCCTTTAAAATCAAACTCATTCAAACTGACAATCACGTCATCTTTACCTACAAGCTTAGCGCTCATAAGCGAACCTTTAGAAAACAACTCAAAGAGCACTTCTTAGAAAGCTTCTGTAAAAAACATAAAATAAAACACCATCTCATCGCTCCCGGAGAACCTGAACTCAATGGCAAAGTCGAAAGGTCTCATCAAAGTGATCAAAAATACTTCTACGACTACCATCACTTCAAAGAACTTAAACCCCTACAAGATAAGTTCCACCACTGGATCGATTACTACAACCATCATCGACCCCATTGGGGACTCAAAGGACTTACCCCTGTACAAAAACTAAAATCTTATGCTTATAACTTAGAAAGGATTAACAAACATGAAAAACACAAACTCTACTCCCTCAAACATGCAGCCTAAACATACTACGCTCATACAACTACCAGTACTAAATGAGTGGGAACTCTACAGCATTTCAAGATACAATAATATGATCGATTTTGTGGTAAGGTATGAATATCTCTGAAAAATGCGGATTTTTTTCCATGAAACGTTCTGAGGCGATTGATTTTACCTGAACCTGAACTCCCGCTTCACTCACTTCACTTACCTTTCCCAATACCCGAAGAATATTTTCCAAGACAGGCTTTTCACGAATTTCTTCGCGGCTGGTAATCACCAGCAAAGGCGTTTGAAGTAAAATTTCTACGTTTTTATCTTTCATATATACCTCAAGAATAGGAAACCCGAATAATTTTGAAAAACTTTATGCCGCATATTATTTTACAAAAATTCCAATTATAAAAACGAGCAGGATCATGAAGTTTTGAAAAATTGTTTGGGTTTCCTGTTCAAACTTTAGAATGCGGGTTAAATAATTTTTCATGTTCTTCCAGGGCAAAACGATCCGTCATACCTGCCACATAATCGCAGATAGTACGATGGGAATCTTTTTCAGAAGATTTCTCATAAACTTCCGGGGGTAGAACCTTGGGATTCTGTATGTAAGTTGAAAATAAATCTCTCAGAATTCTTTCGGCTTTTACGGCCATTCTTTCCACGCGATAATGCCGATACAAATTGGAAAACAAAAAGCGCTTCAGCTCCACTGTTTTCTTTTTTACTCCTTCACTAAAAGCTACCAACAAATTCCCGCGAGCTCTTACATCTTCAATGTTTTTAATTTTTTTACTTTCAATATTTTCCTGGGTTTGAATCACCAAATCAGAAACACAAAGATTGATGAGTTCCTTGATCGTCGCACGACTTTTCACCTCATCACTTTCATGAGGAATCATTTTACAAACTTTTTGAAAATTTTCTCTCCACAATGAAACTTCCTGAAGCTGTTCGAGAGTAATCATTTGTGATCTTAATCCGTCATCGAGGTCATGATTATTATAAGCTATTTCATCCGCAAGATTTACCAACTGAGCCTCCAAACTGGGTTCTCCTTCTCGAGAAAAACCCCGTCCCTGGGGCAAATCATAATCCGTAAAATGTTTTGAAATTCCCTCCAGAACTTCATAACTCAAATTCAATCCGGGAAAATCGGCGTAAGGTTTTTCAAGCAGGGTAACAATACGCAAAGATTGACGATTGTGTTCAAAGCCCCCATGTCCTTCCATCAATTCATTCATGACATCCTGACCTGAATGTCCAAAAGGAGGATGACCCAGATCATGAGCCAGAGCAATTGCCTCTGCAAGATCCTCATTCAAACACAGGATGCGTGCAATCGAACGGGAAATTTGCGCGACTTCAATCGAGTGCGTCAGACGTGTACGATAATGGTCGCCTTCGTGATTTACAAAAACATGGGTTTTATATTCCAAACGCCGAAAAGCTTTTGAATGAATAATACGATCCCGATCCCGTTGAAAACGACTACGAAAGGGATGCTCTTCTTCGGAATATTCACGACCCAAAGATTCACCAGATAAAGAGGCAAAAGGAGCCAAGACCTGTTTTTCTAACTTTTCAAATTCTTCTCGAGTTCGCATGTAGCTTTCCTAATCCCCCTCTTTAAGTTAAGAGGGGGTTGGGGGAGTTATGAAATCCCTAAATATTTATGTGTTTGCGGAATCACCCGTATTTTAGGAGTCCATTTTTCTGCCATTGTTGCAAATTCCGACAGCTTTTTGAAAGAGGGAATTTTTTTAAATCCCCGTGTCGCTGAGGCCGGCTGGATAATCACATAACAATGAGGATCATTTCGCACAATCATTTCACAGGCTTTTTCCAAATCGTCAGACAAAGAATCCTCCGTCACCACAATTTTCACATAAAACTCGGGTGCCTTCTTGGCAATTTTCAGAAATGCTTCATGTCGCTCCCAGCAATCACCTGTATTGGCAGAGCTTGGAAGTTTTATATCCATACTGACGATATCGACCCAATCCAATACTTCTTTCAAAGCTTCATGCTCCACCCCTCCTGTTTCCAGAAAAATGCGAAAATCATTACTCACTTTCGGAAGCCAGGCTTTCAGAAAATCTAATTGTTCAAGGGGCTCTCCACCCGTCAAACTGACTACCGGATTTCCAAAATGTTTTAGCCATTTTGTCAAATCCTTCGGTGAAACAGGATTGGGATGAAAAACCCAATTTCCGGAAAAAGCTTCTTCTTCCACACGATATTCTTTTTTGTAGGTAAAATTCTCAGGAGTATCACACCAACGGCATTTCAGGGAGCAACCCTGAAATCTCACAAAAGTCTGTTTTTCGCCGACACGAAGACCTTCACCTTGAATTGATGAAAATATTTCAACTAGCTTCGCTTTGTCATTGCGAGGTTCTGATTTATCGGAACCATGGCAATCCCGCGAGTGTTCTATCGGGATCTCCACGTCATTTCGCTTTGCTCCATTCCTCGCGATGACACTCTTTTTCTGATTCATATCACCGGCCTGACTTTACAAATTGCCTGATAGGAAGTTTCAAATTCAATTTTAAATGCCTTCAAAATATTTTTTGCAAACTCTTGAGAATCCACTCCAAAATCTTGAAGGCCTTTTGTTTTAACCGGCGTATTTCGAGAAGAAATATTGATTCCGGCATGGATTAAAGTAGAAGTAACAGAAGAAGTGGCAATAGAAACAGAAAGTTTCGCATCTTCTTCATAAAGATCATCTCCTCGACGAATAACAGAATATATTTTTCGTCGATGAAATTCTTCCAACATTAAACTCATGAGTAAACGCTGAGCAAATACCGTCGCGGAAAGACTCAACTCATAGAATTCCGCCAAAAAGTGCAGCATATTTTCAGAATATATTGGGCTATTTGATTTTACATCTTCAAGATCTACCATGCTTGCAAGCTTTACTTCGCAAGGTCCTGCAAAACTCACCAAGGCATCCCCCAATAAATCAAATTTTTCGTAAATATAATGAGAACGGAGCTCCCCCCCTGTGTATTGAATAGGTTTATCGATATATTGAACGACGATATTTTTCATTGAAACAATTCCTGCACTAAATTTTCTAAGTAATTTTCCGAAAATGCCCTCTTCGATCTTAAACAAGATTCACACTTCCCGCACATTTTTTCTCCGCCTTCGTAACAGCTCCATAAATTTTCAAAAGGAAGTTTTAATCTTATAGCTTCTTTCACAATTTCTGTTTTGTTCATTGAAATCGTGGGAGCTTCCACAAAACAATGATTCTGTGTAGAGTAAAATAAACTCTCATTGATTTGCTTTACAAAAATTTCAGAATTATCCGGAAAAGTGTCCGCCTCTTCGGCATTAAAACCTGTAATAATCACTTTTGCAGACAAACTTTCCGCAAAAGAAGCTGCAATATTAATAAACACTCCATTTCGATTCGGAACCCAAACTGCAGAGGCCGATTTTAAGGCAACTGTCATATTGTCGAGTTCATTGGATTGTAATTGTGGAAGCACTTCCGAAGAATTCACTAAGGCTGTCTGCGTAATTTCTTTCAGCCAAGGAAGTTCTATCAAACGATGAGGAAGCTGCAAAATCTCACAAAACTTTTTTGCGGCTTCATATTCTTTCTTCGCAGACCTCTGACCGTAGTCAAAAGTAAGTGCAAGGTTCAGCTCATACTTTTCTTTTGCTAAATACAAAGCCACGGTGGAATCCAATCCACC
>CAYPXN010000051.1:0-12060 GCA_964414715.1 uncultured Pseudomonadota bacterium
GCAAGTATCCAAAAACTAGATCCCAACAAGGAGATCGCGGTAAAAGTTCTGGAAGGCAGACTCACCGATCTCGACAACGATGGTGCGCAAAACGATTTTGCAGGAACCGCACTTCTGAAAGTGGGCAATGCTTTCAAAAGCTTTATTTTCCTGACGCGTAAAGATGGAGCCACCGTTTTTCTTGAAAATAACGGCCAAAGCCTGAATCTAAATCAGGGATTATCTTATCTTTCCTGCTCCTCCAAACCTATTGCCTGTCCAAACACTTTGGAGCGTGCGGCAAGTCAAATAAGAGGCGCTGTTTTCTCCGTGATGGAATACGATACTTCCAAGACGGGACTGGAAGTAGTCATTCCCTTGGGAGGTGGACATTATTCCGTTCTCAACTCCCTGGAAGTATTTGCACACCCTTGACTCTGTTCAAATAAGCTTTATAGTATTTAAGTACTCTTAAGATTTAAATACCTATAACAAGGAGCTTATTTATGGACGTCAGAATGCAGGCTTATGGAAGTGTTAAGGATGAACAAAGTCTGGTCAGTGAATTTTTATACAAAGTTTACATCTGGATGACAGGTGGCTTGGTTCTTACCGGAATGATTTCCTGGCAGGTTTCTAATTCTCCGTCTCTTTTACAAAGTCTCATTCTGAATAAAAACGCATTTACCGGACTCATTTTTGCTGAGCTGGGTCTCGTGCTCATTATGAGTTTTATGGCAAACCGCGTCCCTGCCGCTGTGGCAGGGATGATGTTTGTCGCTTATTCCGCACTGAATGGGGTGACACTTTCAATCATCTTTCTTGCTTACACCATGCAATCGATTGCCTTGGTGTTTTTCATGTGCGCGGGCATGTTTGCTGGGATGAGCATTTATGGTTATCTCACCAAAAGTGATCTCACCAGCATGGGAAGCTTTATGATCATGGGCCTTTGGGGAATTATTATTGCCTCTCTGGCAAACTTCTTCTTTAAAAGTCCTGCCATGAGCTATGTAATTTCTTTCATTGGAATTTTTGTTTTTCTGGGCCTCACTGCTTACGACACGCAAAAATTAAAACAAATTGCTCTCGCAGATCCCACGGCCAACGATTCTGAAAAACCTGCCATCTACGGAGCCCTGATCCTTTATCTTGATTTCATCAACCTCTTCCTCAGCTTGCTGAATATTTTTGGCAAACGCCGATAAGATGAGTTCGGATGTTATTATTATCGGTGGGGGTGCCGCTGGCCTTTTTTGCGCCTTGAAGGCGGCTCAGCGGGAAAAAAAAGTTTTACTCCTCGAACATAATGAAAGAGTGGGAAAAAAAATCCTCATTTCAGGCGGGGGACGTTGCAATTTCAGCAATCTTGATGCGAAAGCTGAAAATTATATTTCCGAAAATCCCCACTTTTGCAAATCAGCCCTAGCCCGTTATACAGTTCATGACTTTCTCAAGCTCATCGAAAAGCATCAGATTCCGTATTACGAAAAAAAACTGGGCCAATTATTTTGCAAAACTTCTGCAAAAGAAATTACTCAGATGCTTTTGAAAGAATGTGAAGAAGCAGGGGTTAAAATTTTAACAAATTGTGAAATTCATTTTGTAGGGGCAATTCATGAATTGTCCCTACGCTTTACAATCAAAACATCCTTAGGGAATTTAAAATCTAACAATCTCATCATTGCCACAGGCGCGCTCTCTTTTCCTAATTTAGGTGCGAGCTCTTTCGCTTATAAAATTGCAGAACAGTTCAACATCAAAATAATTCCTCCACGTCCAGGACTCGTTCCTTTGTTATGGAACAAAGAAGATTTGAAAACTTTTTCAGAACTCAGTGGCATTTCTATCGACTGTGAAGTTTCCTGCGGAAAAAGAAAGTTCCGCGAAAACATTCTCTTCACGCATCGAGGATTAAGCGGCCCTGCGATTCTCCAAATTTCTTCTTATTGGAAAGCAGGCGAAGTGATTTCACTCAATCTTTTTCCTGAAATGAATCTGACTGAATATTTATTACGTCAAAAAAGTTTAGAAAATAAATCTGAACTCAAAAACATTCTTTCCGAATTTATTTCCAAAAGATTTTTAGAGATTTGGTGTGAGAAATACTTTCCTTCAAGACCCCTTCTCCAAATTGCAGATAAAGATCTGCAAAAAATTGCACAATCGCTACAAAATTGGAAAGTGACTCCTGCAGGTGATGAAGGTTATGAAAAAGCTGAAGTTACCGTGGGCGGCATCGACACCCATGAACTTTCTTCCCAAACAATGGAAAGCAAGAAAGTTCCCGGGCTTTATTTCATTGGAGAATGCGTAGACGTAACCGGCTGGCTAGGCGGTTATAATTTCCAATGGGCCTGGGCCTCGGCGAATGCCTGCGCTTTAAACCTTTAGCGACTACCTACTCTTGCAGTAATGCGTTGACGATTCAATTCTTCCAAGCGATCACTTCGCAAACTATATCGTGTTACTAAAGTTTGGATGACTCCTGAATTTGAAGTAAAGTCTTCTTCTGCATTCGGAGTTCCATTACGAATCCCTTCAATATTTCGTCCTGCTTGATTCACCGCACGTAACAGATTTTCCGCATCAATCAAACCTTGATGATTTGACATACCATAAGAAGCCGCCTGAGTAAGCAAGGCTTGGAGTCGACGAATGGCATTTTCTCCTCTTAAACTCCCATTTGCAATGGAGGTCATAATACTTAAACTTTCTCGATCTAAAGTGGCGGTTCGTTGAGTTCTTAATCCATTACTTGCGTAACGAAGCAAATAATTTGCAGGTTCCCACAAGCGTAAAGCTCCAAACCCAGTCGTGACATGATTAGAAAACATGAGCCTTCTCACTTCCAATGATTCTCTTTGAATGACCTCGAAGCGATCAGATGCATGACCTCTGTAAGCTGCCCAAGCATTGTCTAAGTGTGTGGAAATAGCTCTTAAAGGAGCGAATTGAGTAGCATAACTGGGGCGAACTCCCAAATCTCTTAACTGCCTATTTGCCGCAAAACCGCTATAAGTAGTTGTTGAAGTGGTATGAGCGGAAGCTGAACCACTATTTCGAATGATCTCTACGGTATCTCCCCGAGAAAACCGGTCATTATGATCATTATCGTGAATAATAACAGTGCCAGCAGATAAACGGAAGGTAACATCACCCATAAGATAACTCCTCTTGAATGTCTTAAAGGTGTGCCCGTTTTATCTTTATCGGCTCGTTTTAGATTAAGTTGCGTCTTCGTTACAGACTTATGTCTAGAATATAAAATTGCCTTTTCGGCTTTCTCTTGTCAAAATTTACTCCATGAAAAATAGAGCGATTCATTTTTTCTTTTTTATTCTTTTCTGTTTTCTGATTCCCTCTTCACTCAAAGCTGAAAACTATAAAGTGGGAATCGGAATTGAAAACCGTTTCATCAATCAAAATGACGATGGATCTTACACGGGTTTTGAAATCGATTTATGGAAAGAAATCGCAAAGCAACTCAAGATAGAATACAGCTTTCAGAAAGAAGATCTTTTTCCACAGCTCCTTGATCAGCTAAAAAAAGGAGAAGTAGATTTTGGCATTTGGATGATGAGCATGAACCGGGAGCGTGCCGACTACATTACATACAGCTATCCTTACTTCGTCTCTGACTTGGCAATATTAACTCCTGCTTACGGACATACCATCGGGATATTGCTACGCCCTATCTTCAAACCCATTGTCGCCCGACTCATCATCATGATTGTAATCGTCATGTTTGTTTCCGGAAATATTTTATGGCTCACTGAACGCGGACCGAACTCCATTATTTCCGACAAATATTTCCCGGGAATTTTCCAGGCCATGTGGTGTTCCTTTGCCATTCAAAGCACCATCGGTTTCGGCGATATTATTCCTCGACGCTGGATCGCGCGAATCATCTCCATCCCTATCTGGATTTGCGGTCTTCTTCTGGTAGCCATTATCACGGCCCAACTCTTAACAAATTATACCAATGAAGCCTTTCACTCTCCCCTCCATGATTATCAGGATTTGAATGGCAAAGTGGTCGCAACTGTTGCAGGAAGCAATGCTGTAGAAGCACTGGAAGATTTAGGAGTGAAAAAACTTATCACTGTACCCACCGCGGCCGATCTCAAAGCGCTTTACCCCAGACTCGAAAGCAAGGAAATCGATGCCATTGTCTTTGATTATCCCGCCATTGCAGACCTTGCAGATACTCTCCAAAAAGAAGGAAAACGTCCTTTTATAGTAGCAGACCACTTTCACCAACAATTCTACGCCATTGCCCTCAATAAAAAGTTCGCTGAAAGCCATCCTGAACTCCTCGAAAATATTAACCTCAAAATCCTAGAGTTAAAGGATAACGGCTTTATCCGCCATTTAAGAAGAAAATGGTTTGGAAAACTGGGAATTCAATAAACAAATGACGCAAAATGTCATTTGTTTAAAAAAGCTCTCGACTTTTCCTGGATTCTTCTGCTAAAAGGCCACCTCTTTCAATAAGTTACTAACAGGGCTGTCATTTAATTAACAGCCCGAGAGGGCTTACCCAAACAGCCCTGTAGTACTGAAAAGTCCAATTTAATAGTTAAACTGTAAACTTTTCAGTAAGGAGACTTAAAATTTTATGGCGAACATCGAAAAAATCAGAAATATCGGAATATCCGCTCACATTGATTCGGGTAAAACCACTCTCACTGAACGTATTTTGTTTTACACCAACAAAATCCACAAGATTGAGGAAGTAAAAGGAAAATCCGGCGTCGGTGCCACCATGGACTACATGGATCTGGAACGTGAAAAAGGAATCACCATTCAATCTGCTGCAACTTATGCCGAATGGAAAGACAAAATCATCAACATCATCGATACTCCCGGCCACGTGGACTTTACCATCGAAGTAGAAAGAGCGCTTCGTGTTCTCGACGGCGCCATCCTTGTTCTTTGCTCTGTTTCCGGCGTGCAAAGTCAGTCGATCACGGTAGATCGTCAAATGACCCGATATCATGTTCCCCGTATCGCTTTCGTTAATAAAATGGACCGCGCCGGCGCAGATCCCATTCGTGTTATGGAACAACTCCGCGACAAGTTGGGACACAATGCTCACATGATTGCTCTTCCCATCGGTGCAGAAGACCGCTTTGAAGGTGTCATCGACTTGGTCGACATGAAGGCGAACTACTACGATGGTGACAATGGTGAAAAGGTTCGTGTGGAAGAAATTCCTGCAGACTTGCTTAATGTTGCAAAAGAACGCCGTCATGAACTGGTAGCTGCCATGGGTGATTTTGAAGACAAAGTTGCCGAATTGTATTTGGAAGACAAAGAAGTTCCTGCTGACTTGCTCCGCGCTGCCATCCGTAAAGCAACCTTGAGTTTAAAATTTATTCCGGTGATGTGCGGATCTGCTTATAAAAATAAGGGCGTTCAACTTTTATTGGATTCCGTGGGATATTACCTTCCCAATCCTTCCGAAGTTACCAACGAAGCCCATGATCAAAAGAACAATGAAGAAAAAGTCGCTTTAGAATCGGTGCCCAACAAACCTTTCGTCGGCCTTGCTTTCAAACTCGAAGATGGTCGTTTCGGTCAATTGACCTACATGAGAATTTATCAAGGGAAAGTCAGCAAAGGCGACTGGATTATCAACCAGTCCAACCAAAAGAAGGTAAAGGTACCCCGTTTGGTTCGTATGCATGCGGATGAAATGCACGATATCGAAAGTGCTGAAGCTGGGGATATTGTAGCCATGTTCGGCGTAGAATGTGCCTCCGGTGATACTTTCACCGATGGAAGCGTAAACTATACCATGACCTCCATGCATGTTCCCAATGCGGTTATCTCCTTGGCTGTGGCCCCGAAGGACAAAGCCGGTCAAGCAAACTTCTCGAAAGCTCTTAACCGCTTCTCCAAAGAAGATCCCACTTTCCGTGTGCACCGCGACGAAGAATCTGCCCAGACGATTATCTCCGGAATGGGTGAACTCCATCTTGAAATTTATATCGAACGCATGAAGCGCGAATACAATTGCGAAGTCATCGCTGGACAACCCCAAGTGGCTTACCGCGAAACCATTACTCAAAAAACCGACTTCATGTATCAACACAAGAAACAAACCGGGGGTTCCGGACAATACGCGAAAATTGCAGGATACTTTGAACCTCTCCCCGCGGATACTGTTCAAACTTACGAGTTCGTGGATGATATCGTCGGTGGTAAAATTCCCCGCGAATTCATCCCTTCTTGCGACAAGGGTTTCCAAGAACAACTCAAGAAAGGTCTTCTCATTGGTGCCCCTGTTGTCGGTTTCCGCGCAGTGATCAACGACGGTGCCTACCATGCGGTCGACTCTTCAGATATGGCTTTTAAAGTTTGCGCCATGACTGCCGTTCGTGAATTCTATGATAAATGTAAACCCATTATTCTTGAACCTATCATGAAGTTGCAAACCCAGGCACCGGAAGAGTTTCAGGGCTCCGTCGTAGGACAAATCAACCAACGTCGTGGAGTTATCCTGAGCACCGGAAATCAAACCGGTTATGCCGTCATCGATGCAGAAGTTCCCTTGTCTGAAATGTTCGGATACTCTACCGATCTTCGAAGTGCTACCCAAGGTAAGGGTGAATTCACCATGGAATTCCTGAAATACGCGCCCGTACCTCGAAACGTCCAAGAAGAACTGGTTCAAAAATACAAAGAAAAACGAGAAGCCGAGAACAAGTAATACATGCTTCGAGATGTCCGCCTGACGGACTCCTCAGCATGTCTCTTGCTTAGGGCACCCTGAGCCTGTCGATGGGTCAAATATGAGCAAATTTACTCCCGTTTATAAAGAAATCAAAGCCCTTGAAGCAAAACTCAAGAAGGTGGCAAATAGCCTCTGGGATTTGCAACATCAGCTGACCGAAGCTTATGATCAGGGCTTAAGCAAAGATGATTTTTTGCCCCGCAGAATTCTTCTTCGAAAACAGGAAGAACAACTGGTTTTCGAGAGATTGCTGCACAAGCTCAACAATCTGATCAACTATCATCTCAGCAAGGATTTTATTGTATTCAGTTCGGTGGAAGATATTCAAACCATGATCAGCATTCGACGTACCATGAAATACATCAAGAACGCCTTCAGCTCAGAACCCACACTCGTTGAAACTCTGGAGAAGCTAAACAAAGCCCTTCCCTTTCAAAGTATCCCCAAAACTCCGGGACGGGTATATAGCGTTTAATCAATTTTTCCGAGCTGTTCTTCGAACTCTGCATTTTTCAATTCATACTCTTGAGTCGCTTTTTCAAGCTGGGAATAAAACTTTTCAATGGATTGCTGGAGATCTTTCATTTCTTTTGAAAGACTCATAAACTGATCCACTTTGTTATTTTGTGAGGCATCCAGAAGAAGTTCGTTTTTTTCAGCCAAGAATTTTTCTTGTTGTGAAATAAGTTTTTCAAGTTCTTCTATTTTCTTTTTGAGCGGACTCAAAACCTGGGATCGTTCCGCTATCACTTCTGCACGCTGCTTTCGCACTTCATTTTTATTATTATTTTTTAACTCTTTAGCCTTCTTTTTCTCATTCTTTTTCTTACTATCCTCTTCCCAACCCACGCGCTCCAAAAACTCCTCATAAGTCCCTTCAAAGGTATCTGCTCCCTCTCCATCAAACACCACCAATCGTCGGGCAAAATCATTTAAGATCATCTCGCTATGAGTAACCATAATGACAGCCCCCTCGAAATCTTCCAAACTATCGAGCAAGGCTTCAATAGATTCCATATCGAGATGGTTGGTCGGTTCGTCGAGCATTAAAAGATTCGCGGGCTGAGCCAAGATTTTACCCAACAACACACGACTTCTTTCTCCTCCAGAAAGCACAGAAACTTTCTTCTGGGCGGCATCGCCTTGAAACATCATTGTAGCGGCAATATTTTGAATCGCGGTCCGAGACAGGTTGGGATTGGAGCTTTCAATTTCCTGCGCCACGGTCATTCCCGGAACCAAACGCTGGATATTGGTTTGTCCAAAGTAGCCCATCTTTGCCAAAGGATGCAGGTAAATTTCTCCTTTTTGCGGCTTAATTTCTCCTGCCAAGATATTCAGGAGAGTGGATTTCCCTTTTCCATTTTTTCCGATGATCGCAATGCGATCTCCCTTTTTCACATGAAGACTAAAGTCTTTTAGAATAGTTTGTTCGGGAGAATAGGAAAAATCCAAATCATCCGCTTTCAAAATATATTCAGCTTCAAAATTGGAGTAATGAAAACTAAAATCCAAATGATCAATATGAGAAAGTTTTTCTAAAGCGGGCATTTTGGCCAAACGCTTGATACGCGACTGCACAGAACTTGCTTTACTGGCCTTCGCCCGAAAGCGATCAATATACTCTTCTTCTTTTTTTCTCTTCTTCTCTTCGTTCTGACGCGTTTTTTCAAAAACCTCTTCATCAATGAGAATTTGTGCGTAAAGCTTTTCACTATTCCCTTCAACTTTTCTTAATTGTTGACGATGAATGACCGCAGAATGAGTGCACACCGAATCCATAAATTCACGATCATGGGAGATGAGAATGAGCTCCCCTTTCCAATTTCTCAAAAATTGAGTGATCCAGCGGATTGAAAGAATATCCAAATAGTTTGTAGGTTCATCTAAAAGAAGCAAGTTGGGTTCCGAAAGAAGCAGCTTTGTGAGATTAATACGAATTTGAAATCCACCGGAAAACTGCTCCGGGGGCATGTAAAAATCATTTTCACTAAAGCCCAAACCGCTCAAGATTTTTTCAGCTTTATAAGTCGCCTCCCACTCATCAGGAGGAAGCCCCAAACAGGCCTCTTCCAAAACGGTGTTCTGGGTAAAATGAAGATGCTGTTCCAAGTGACCAATTTTATAATTTTTAGGGATTACAATGGCTCCCTCATCGGGCTCTTCTTGTCCCAAAATCATTCGGAAGATAGTAGACTTCCCATGACCATTACGTCCCATCAAACCTAGGCGTTCCCCTGGATTCATCTGAAGATTGATTTTTTCAAATAAAGTTTGCCCCCCAAAACTTTTGGAGAGTCCTGCAATTTTTAACATATTCTTTCCTTCACAAATGCCGCGCTACCTAGTACATTCCACTTTCTTAAGCTAGTAGGAAAAATTTTAGAGATGAACGAAGACCTATTTCCTTCCGCTTTATGTTTTTCGGCTAATCCGCGCCAAAAAACAAGCCAGATCCGGCATGAGTTTGTCTAGTGCGGACAAGGTGTATGCCGGCTCTGAAGCCGCTCCAGGAAACAGGTCTTCACTCATCTTGACTCAAATATAAACGGAGGATTCATGAGTTTATTTCAGTTAATCATTGTTTGGTGGGGTTTTTTTGCTGTTGCAGCACTTCTTTTAATGCATGGAAGTTCCACAATTATTTGGGGTATTCTTGGCTTAATTGCCCTCGTACTGCTTGTCCATTCTTTCGGCAGACACCATAAAACAAGCCGTCATAAAATCATGTTGGCCATTGGTCTTCCCATGATGTTGTTTGGTATCGGTGGTTTTATTTCCGGAGGATCCGTCGACAATCCCCAACTCGACTTTAGTACCAATTCCGGCATCAATCTTCCCAACGACAGCGTAAAAATTCTTTCAGCCCAACTCACTCATAAATTTTTCGTCGACAAGATTTCAGGCAGCATCCAAAACAACTCTCAAATGAATATTAATCAGCTGGGATTAAAAGTGACTCTCGATGCGGGAACTTCAAAGGCCGAAGAATGGTATGTGCCCCTGAAAAATTTGAATATTGCGCCGGGGCAAAGCAGTTCTTTCCAAACCCAAATCGGAGACTTCCATTTTCGTCCCAATGCAAAATGGAAATGGAATTTTCAGGTTGTCAGCGTTATCGGGGGTTAATTAGATATCTTCCACTTGGGTAATCACGACTGTATTGCTACGAGTATTCTGAGGAGCATTGGTCAAGGTGGTAAACACTCCTTGCAATCCCAAAGTCATGGGGTGATTTAACATCGAATCAAGAATTTTTTCGAAACGATTCATCCCCTCGCTTTCCGTGGGTAAATAGGAACTAAAAGAAGAAGGTGGATTAGAGCTGTCATAATATAGAATATTATTACTATATCTGTCGCCATTCAAAGATACTCCAAACACCATATAGGCTTCCTGACCGCTTTTCCCCATTTCACTACTTTCCACTCCCACCCATTGAAAACGGGAAGCTTCATTAAAAATGATTCCCACATTTTCAGATTGAAAACTATTACTAGCACGAAGTTGTTTTTGTAATTTCAAAAAATTACCATGAGGATTAAATGAAGGAGCTGAAATTCCGGCAAAATTGACACTCAAGTAATTGGAAACCGGTTCCGACTTGGCATTAGAACAAACATAATGGGTAAAATTGATTTCCACCGGAATATTCCTGTTTTTTCCCGTCTCAAAAACTTTGCAGACAAAATCGCTATAACTATTCATTTCTACATTAGAGCTCGCATCTGCCTTTACACTGTAAAGTAAATTCGGATTATTCAGGGGAGACACATGAGCCCAGCAAATATGATCCGAGTAAAAACCAAAATCCTTCACTTTCACCAAACCGTGCCCATAGGGAAGAGGTGTTGGATGAGCAAGGGGATTATAATTATCATCGAGCTGGGGAAAGTCTGCTTGAAGTGCGGCAGACAAGTTTTCCTTCGTGCAACTTGTGACAGCAGTCTTAGCAGCCGCCTCCGAAAGAGTGGCAATAAAATTTACAGCTAAAAAAGCAAACAAAGCAATAACAACACGTAAAAAACGTGAAGGATGAATCATCATAAAACCTGCCTTTCATCCTGATTGCTTGCAAATTTTATACTCGATCAAAATTGTTTAAAATTAATTAATTCTGAAAAAACTTGTTAGAACGTCACTAGGGCCAAAATTGACATTTTATCAAATCAGATGGGTGAAAAAAACAAAACTACTGATGTTTCAGCCATTCATTGAGCTTTTTGAGCAACTTCTTTTCCTTGAGGGTGGACAAGTAATAGGGATTGGCAGAAGTCGGTAATGATTCGTCGAAAACAAGTGCATCCGGATTTCTTAGAATTTTTTCAAGGTAATATTCTCCCACTCCTCTACTCAAATAAGCAGCATCAATTTTCCCAATAATGGCGGCTTGCAAAAGAATAGAGGTATCTTCATATTCTGCAACACGGATTTTTCCACTTCGAATATTGTGTTCCAAACTCACCACCGTAAAACCCTTTAGAGTTCCCACGATTTTAATCTTTTCCAGGGACTTGTCTTTATTTTTTGGCAAAACAAACAAACCATCCGTATCCGATTGGACCACCTCACTATAAAGAATATTCCGGTTTTTTTTCGCTTCATATTTCCATTCTGGATCGTCCGGAAATTTGAAATCAATCTTTCCCTTAAACAAATCCTGATAAAGTTCGCCTACCGGCTTCACTTTCCAAAGTACCTGATAGCCCAAGCTTTGAAAAGCTTTCGTCAACAAATCCACATCAATTCCCGCGGGCTTGCCTTCCTCTATAAAATAGCGGGGAGGATAATAGGTGGATTCCAAACCAATGGAAATCGTTTTGGAAAACGCTAGAGAAGTCCAAAAAGTCAAAAATACAAACAAAACAGACGAGAGCTTTACTTTCATACTTTTCTCCTTGAAATGAAAGTCAGGAATATCTTTTTTCTGAAATGAATTCAATTTGAATCAGGGGAATGGATGACAAATCAGGATTTTTTTTGCCAGGGAAAACGTCCTTCCAATTCAAGTTGCATGTCCAAGGAAAGAACAGTACGAATAACGATAATAATCGCCAAGATCCCAATAGATTTATAGGTAGGAGTTACCGCAACTGTCCTGATAATATCTCCCGCTACCAAAAACTCCAAACCCAACAAAATCACACGGCTCAAATTGTGTTTGTAAGTCAAAAAGCTTTCCTGAAATGAATTGGAAAAAGAAATTTTAAGAAAACTTGCTGTAGAAATCAGAATTCCCACGGCAATCAAAAAAACACCTAGAGCATCAATTCCAAAACCTACGGCTTCGATCCATTGCTTGTATTGCAAAAAGCGATCTTCCATGCTTCAGCTCACAT
>CAYPXN010000052.1:0-5966 GCA_964414715.1 uncultured Pseudomonadota bacterium
CCAGAGACTTTATGAAACCGCAGATAAAACTTAAAAGAGTCTATGAAGTGTTTTTAGAAGCGGATGGCTATCGCATGCTTGTGGATCGCCTTTGGCCCAGAGGTCTCTCAAAGCAAAAAGCAGCTTTTGATCTCTGGGCCAAAGAGCTCGCGCCCAGCTCTGAATTGCGTAAGTGGTTTCATCATGATCCTGAAAGATGGCAAGAATTTCGTAAGCGCTACCTTAGGGAATTAAAGGGTAAAAAAGAACAAGCCCGGGAATATCTGCCGCATCCTCTTCCCGCTAAAATTACTCTGCTCTATGCTGCAAAAGATCCGGAACATAATCATGCTCAGGTTCTCCGTGAATTTTTTTCAGAAATTATTCCAGACTTCCTCAAACAGCAAAAATAAACCACAAATTATTTAACTTTTTTTACTCATTCTCGTCTGATATCCATTCAATTCAAATAACATACAAAATTGGGCCAACTTTTTCGTGATGAAAATGAAATCAAAAGCATTCACACATAGGTTCTGGCGAGTTCTGTTTTTTTGTCTTTTTTTGTTCTCGTCTGGGAAAATCCAGGCTCAACAGGTTTTGACCTTGAAAGAGTGTGTAGACATTGCCCTGCAAAGCAATCCGGATTTGGCAGCAGCGCAACAGCTGGTGAATAAAGCCAAAGCGGATTACAAGGCGAGTTACAGTGATTTTTTTCCGAAATTGTCTGCCACCGCGGGATACAATGCAGCAAATTCTGCGATCATTGGTGCGGGATCTGTGCAATCGACAAGCAATCAGGGGACTCAACAGCAGCTTTCTGTAGGCCCTCAACTTGATCAGAATATATTTGCGGGATACAAAAATGTGGGCGCCTTGCAAAAGAGCAGATCGGACTTGCAGGCAGCAGAAGCAAATTTGGCATTGGTCAAAACACAGGTAAGTTATAATTTGAGAGTGGCCTTTGCCAATCTTCTCTATAACCAAAAACTTTTATCTTTAAATCAGAATATCGCGACACGTCGTCAGCAAAACCAGAAGATGATTGAACTTCGCTTTTTGGTGGGACGTGAAAACAAGGGGACGAGTCTCAGAAGTGAGGCGCAAAGCAAACAGGCAGAATTCGAAGTTTCTAAAACTCAGCAAAATCTCAAAGTGGCCATGGCACAACTTGCAAAAGCTTTGGGTAAAAACGAATTGTCTGAAGTAAGTATTAAAGGAGAGTTTCAGTTCCACAAGGCGGAGAATACCCCGAATTTTGAAGAAATTTCACAACATGTTCCTTCTTATTTGCAGGCGAAAGCTCAGGCAGATTCTTCGAAGTCTTCTGTAAAAATTGCAAGAAGCGGTATTCTTCCCTCGGTGGATGCCGTGGCCAACTTCGCCTATATTCGAAATGATTGGCAAACAGATATTAGTCGATGGACTGCAGGGGTGAATCTTTCTTATCCGCTCTCCGGCAGAAATTATTATGAAATGAAAAGTGCCCAGGCAGAACAACATTATAATATGCAAGTACTTCAAAGTACCCAGCAGGCCAATATTCTGAGTCTCAAAAAAACCTATTCGGATTACGTTACCGCTCTTCAGGCGATTGATGTTCAGAAAAAATTGGTGGAAGCTGCAGAGGTGAGAGAAGAGATCGCCAAAAGCCAGTATAATAATGGTCTTCTTTCGTATCAGGATTGGGACCTCATTGAAAACGACCTGATTAGTAACCAGCAAAATTTGCTTTTGAGTTATAATACGCTCATGATTGCCGAAGCGGCTTGGGAACAGGCGCAAGGAAAAGGAATCATCCCATGAAAAAAGGTAACAAATGGATTGTGATTTTGATTTTACTCCTTCTTGCCGCGGGGATTGCATTTTATGGGTATTCCAAAAAGGAAAAATCCCAGGAAAAAATTTACAAAACAATTCAGGTAATTCGGGGCAATATTGAAAAAACAATTTTAACGACGGGATTGGTGCAACCTTACAATCGTTTGGAAATAAAACCTCCCGTTGCAGGCAGAATTGACGAAGTTCTGGTGGTGGAAGGACAGAAAGTGGTGAAAGGTCAGACCTTGGCCTTCATGAGTTCCACCGATCGTGCTGCCTTGCTGGATGCCGCAAGATCCAAAGGCGCAGACGAACTCAAGCATTGGGAATCTTATTACAAGCCCACGCCTATTATTGCGCCCTTGGATGGGGTGATCATTGCAAAAAATATTCAAAATGGTCAGACCGTTACTCAACAGGATGCTGTGCTCGTGATGTCTGATCGCTTGATTGTAAAAGCGCAAGTCGATGAAACCGATATTGGAGAAGTGAAATTAAAGCAAAAAACAGTGACAGTGCTCGATGCTTATCCGAGGGATGAACTGAAAGGGCATGTGGACCACATTGCTTATGAAGCCAAGGTGGTAAACAATGTGACGGTTTATGAAGTGGATGTGATCACGGATGAAGTGCCAGACTTCATGCGAAGTGGCATGACCGCGAATGTTACCTTTGATATTGGGGGAACAGAGAATGTGCTTGTTTTGCCCGCTCGAGCAGTTGAAAAAGAGCAAAACAAGAATTTTGTTTTGATTCCCAATCCGGATGAACCTTCTCAGCCATTCAAGCAAGCCGTTGAATTAGGTTTGAGTGACGGAAAAAAAGTGGAGATTCTGAAAGGTCTCCAGGAAGGGGATCGGGTATTGGTGAAGAACATCCCGGAAAAAATTCAATCCAGCAAAACTCAAACAAGTCCTTTGTCTCCCATGGGAGGCAGGTCTCGCCGTTAATCTATGATTGAAGCGACTAATCTGTGCAAAACTTATCGTATGGGCGAAAACGAGGTGAAAGCCCTTGATGGCGTGAGTTTGACCATTGAGGCAGGAGAATTTGTTGCGATTATGGGCCCATCCGGTTCAGGGAAGTCAACTTTGATGCATATTTTCGGTCTTCTGGATGTTCCAGATTCTGGTTCTTACAAGTTGGCGGGACAGGAAGTCTCTCACCTGAAAGAAGATGAGTTGGCAGATTTGAGAAGTAAAACAGTGGGTTTTGTCTTTCAGCAGTTCAACTTGCTTGCCCGCCGAAGTGCTTTGGAGAATGTAGCACTTCCTCTCATCTACTCTCACTATGAAGCTCCTCCACATCATGCAGAAACATTGCTGGAGAAAGTGGGTTTGGGTACACGCATGTTTCACAAACCGAATGAACTTTCAGGAGGTCAGCAGCAGCGCGTGGCGATTGCCCGTTCTCTGATTAATGATCCCCTGATTGTTTTTGCAGACGAACCCACGGGAAATTTAGATTCTACAAGTGAAAATGAAATCATGGCCTTGCTCACTCACATGAATGAACTTGGAATTACGGTTGTGATGGTGACCCATGAACCTGAAATTGCCCAACGTGCAAAACGCATCATTCGGATGCGTGATGGCAAGGTACAGTCTGATGAGAGGCTGATTGTAGAGAGCAACACCCAAGAGAGAGAAGAAAAAGAACGAAAAATATTAGCTCAGCATGAAAAGAAGTTTGGAAAGAGTGTTTTCTGGACAGAATTTTTGGAACATTTTCATCAAGCGTTTAGTTCGCTTTATTCCAATAAAGTGAGGGCGGCTTTATCGATGCTGGGAATTTTGATTGGTGTGGGAGCGGTAATTGCCATGCTGGCTTTGGGGGCGGGAGCAAAGCAGTCGGTGGAATCACAACTCGCTTCTTTGGGTTCCAATCTTTTGGTCCTTCGTCCGGGTGCGGGAAGAAGTCTGGGAGTTTCCTTGGGCTCTGGTTCGGTGAGCCGTTTGACTTTGGAAGATGCAAAAGAAATAAAAAATTCTCTTTCTTCTGTGCAGCGCGTTTCTCCTTCGGTTTCAGGTCGAGGTCAGGTGGTGTATCAAGATAAAAACTGGAACACCCAAATTTCTGGAGTGACAGCGGATTATCCGGATATGCGTGCAGCCGTCCCCGTGATGGGACGTTTTTTTACGGATGAAGAAGATCAGATGCGTGCGCGTGTTGCGGTGATTGGAAAAACAATTGTGCGAGAATTGTTTGGAAATGAAAATCCCGTGGGAGAATATATAAAAATTAACAAGGTGCCTTTCCAGGTGATTGGAGTGCTGCCTGAGAAGGGTGCCAACACGTGGAGAGATCAGGATGATTTGATTGTGATTCCTTTGACCACTGCAATGCGACGATTGTTGGGAAAAGACTATGTGGATTCCATTGATATCGAGGGAGCAGATGCTGCGCAACTGAGTGACGCCCAAAAAGATGTGTTAGAACTGATTAATCGTCGACATCGTGTGGCTTCCTCTCAGCAGGATAATTTTGAAGTGCGCAATATGGCGGATATTCAGGCAGCCCTTTCGGAAACCAGCAAAACTCTTTCCTGGTTGCTGGCATCGATTGCGACCATTTCCCTGATTGTAGGGGGGATTGGAATTATGAACATTATGCTAGTTTCGGTGACGGAGCGAACCCGTGAAATTGGCTTGAGAAAAGCAATTGGAGCAAAACGCCGAGATATCTTGATGCAGTTTTTGATTGAAGCGATGGTGGTGAGTGTGACGGGAGGGCTGATTGGGATTAGCTTGGGTTGGAGCGTTACTTTCTTGATGTCTAAATTTGCAGGATGGGCCGCTTTTGTTTCTATTCAGTCGGTTTTGCTGGCCTTTATTTTTTCGGCGACCATTGGAATTGTGTTTGGTCTTTGGCCTGCCCGAAAAGCTTCTCATTTAAATCCGATTGAGGCTTTGCGATATGAATAAAATTTCTTAGCAATCTTTTTTGCTTGAGTTCGAGAACAAGTATCGGGGAAGCAGCGCGGATATATTATGATTATTTATGAAGGCCTTGCAGCCTTGCTTCCTAAAATTGCTGAACATTTCCAGGGAATCATTGCTCCGCAGATTCCTCCGATTTGCCATTCCACTCCTGATTCTCATCCCACTTTTTTTGATTCTTTTTCTTCTCAAAATTCTTTTTGGTCACTGGATTTGAGAGGAGACCGAGTGTCTCGTTTTGTTTGGGGAAATCCTGCCCAACTTTTTTTACAGGGAAACCATGAAAACGATTCCTCATGGAATTATCGCATCGGGCCTTCCTCGGGCAGTGAAATTGTGAGCGATGCTTTGTTTGGCTTTGGGACTTATCGTTTTCGGCTGCAATTTTCCGCTTGCGACCCTTTACGTAATGAAGATTTGGTAAATGGAGCTTTTCTTTATTTTAACAATGGGGTGGATTCTGATTCTAATGGAATGACGGATAACTCAGAAATTGATTTTGAATTTCTCTGCGGGGAGCCCCACTCTCTTTATATAACTTCCTGGACCGACTACGAAGATGCTCGCCACTTTCAAAAGATCACCCGTCGCATCCGCTTTGATACAGGAGAAATTTTTCAGACTCCTTCCGGATATGAAGGCAGTGATCGTTTGGAGAGAATGAATTGGAATCCCAGTTTGAAGCATCCTCAACTTGCTTTTGACAGGGAGTTCCACGAAATGGGTTTTCATTGGTCATCACGTAGTCTGGAATTTTTTCTTCGCATTGGAAACGAGGAACAAAGACTTTGGAGAATTCAGGACCCTCGCAGGATTCCCCAGCATCCTGGAAATTTTCGTTTCAACCTTTGGCATCCACAAGTCCATTGGATGAATGGAGAAGCTGCAAGCTATCCCCGAGGGGATTCAGAAATGAGAATAGAGTGTTTGAGTTACGAGGCTTCCCGCTAAACTTCCACATCCTGCATCGCAGAAATTTGTTCTTTCATGTTGAGAAGAAAATCTTCCCAGTAGCGACGTTCCCGGTAGTAGGGAAAAGCGCGCTGAAAAATTTCTTCTTCATAACGTTCGCCCACCCAGGCAGCGTAACGGATCATGCGTAAGGTTCGTAAAGCCTCGCTCATTTGAAGTTCTGAAAAATCAAATTCACGAAAGGATTCGTAGCCTTTGAAGAAAGCTTCGCGCTGAAGTCGAACTTCTTCCTTGCTTCCGTGGAAAAGCATCCAA
>CAYPXN010000053.1:0-10159 GCA_964414715.1 uncultured Pseudomonadota bacterium
ATCTTTTTGGATTTTTAGAACTTCATCATAGTACTTCTTGCTTTCTCGATAATGAGTTTCGTCTTTTTCAATATTTGCCAGAAGAATCAAGGCATCGGTATTTTGGGGATTCATCTCCAAAACTTTCCTGGCAATTTCCAAGGAAGCTTCTCGTTGCCCTCGAATACGCAAAATATAAGCTTTTCCCATCCATGCATCCTGGTACTGGGGATATTGACTTACTATTCTATCATACAGAGGAAGAGCCGAATCATACTGCTCCGTTTTCCTGTAAAGGTCTGCCAGATCTAAAACACGATCATAATTTTTTGGATTTGCAGCAATAATTTTTTTCAGAAGCTCAATTGCCGCGACATAGTTCTTCTCGGCTATCAAGCTCTGCACTTCCTTACCTGCCTTGTTTACATCGAACGAAACAGCAAGAAGCTGTTTTTCTTGCAAGAAAAGAAAACAACAAAAAACAAATAAAGATAGAATTACCCTCAATCTCATTCTAAAATAAACTTTCTTTCACACTAAAATTATTAGAACTCCTCTCAGAAAACCATAGCATAATAGTTTAAAATTGCTAAGACTTGATAAGTAAAAACATAAAATTAGATACAGAAGGGGCTCATGAGTAGTTTGCTATCTCAAAAAATCTCCCAAAAAACTGCAAAAGTTGCTGTCATTGGTCTAGGTTATGTAGGCCTTTCCATTGCTTTTGAAACGGCAAAACAAGGCTTCATCACAAGCGGAATTGAAATTTGTGAAGAAAAAATCAGAGAAATCAATGCTGGGAAAAGCCATATTTCGGATATCTCCGATGAAGATCTCAAACCCTTGGTAGAACAGGAAAAACTTCGTGCAACGCAAGACTATTCTGTTCTGAAATATGCGGACATAATTTTTATCTGCGTTCCCATTCCTCTGGATGCAAAAGATAATCCTGTACTTACTCATCTTATCCAAGCGGTTCAAGAAATCCGAAATCATCTGCACAAAGATCAACTCATCATTCTGGAATCCACCACCTTCCCCGGCACCACCGAAGAAATCATCCTTCCCATATTGGAAGAAACAGGTCTCAAGGTAGAAAAAGACTTTTGCCTCGCCTATTCCCCAGAAAGAATTGATCCAGGCAACCAGGAATATCGATTAAAAAATACTCCAAAACTCATTGGAGGCATTACACCTCGCTGTTCCGAAATTAGCCAAGCCTTCTACAAACATTTTGTCGATCATACAATTGTCGTCAGTAGTCCCCGAGTGGCTGAAATGGCCAAACTTCATGAAAACACTTTTCGGGCCATCAACATTGCTTTTGTCAATGAAATGGCCATGAATTGTGATCGTTTGGGAATCGATATTTGGGAAGTCATTGATGCTGCGAACTCTAAACCCTTCGGCTTCATGCCTTTTTATCCAGGCCCCGGGATTGGAGGACATTGCATTCCCGTGGTCCCTCATTATATTCGCTGGAAATTGAAAACCGTAAATCGATCCGAGCATTTCATCAAACTTGCTGACCAAATTAATGATGCCATGCCCCATTTTGTGGTAAAAAAAACCGCTCAAGCCCTGGGATTAATCAAGCAAACTATTTCGAAAGCAAAAATCCTGATTTTGGGTGTTGCGTTCAAAGCAGATGTAAATGACTCTAGCTATTCCCCTGCTTTGCCTGTCATGGAAATTCTTCATGAAAACGGCGCAGACCTTTCCTACTCCGACCCTTTTGTTTCACAATTTGCAGTCAAGAATCATGTTTTCAAATCCATTGATTGGGAAAAAAATATTCAAGATTTTGATTGCTGTATTTTGATAACGAACCATAGTCATTTCAATATTTCTGAAATGGTAAAACGGTCAAAAGTTTTTGTAGATACCCGCAATGCAACAAAGGACATCAAGGGTTATGAACAAAAAATCGTCAAAATCTAGAATTCTCGTCACGGGAGGAGCCGGATTTATCGGCTCCCATCTCTGCGCAAGCCTTCTACAAGAAGGACACGAAGTAAGTGTAATCGACAACATCAGCACAGGAAAAATTGAAAACATCGAAGCCTTGCGTTTAAATCCCCATTTTCATTTTCATCAGGAAAGCATCTTCAATGCAGCCTTTTCAGAAAAGCTCGTTGAAAACAACGATAAAATCTTCCATCTGGCTGCTGCTGTGGGAGTTAAACTGATCATGGAAGACACGCTCGGAACCATTCAAACCAATATTCGAGGAACTGAAGTCATTCTGGAAGCGGCTTTAAAATATAAAAAACCCGTTTTTATTGCTTCAACCTCAGAAGTTTATGGCAAATCTGAACAGCTTCCTTTCAGCGAAGAAAACAATCTCGTACTGGGATCAACGAGTCGAAATCGATGGGCTTACGCCGCGAGTAAAATTGTCGATGAGTTTTTGGCACTTGCCTATTACCGAGAAAAGAAACTCCCTGTAATCATCTTCCGATTCTTCAATACTGTAGGAACTCGACAAAGCGCTCAATATGGAATGGTATTGCCCCGTTTTATCAAGCAAGCCCTCAAAAATGAGCCTCTTACCGTTTATGATGATGGGCAGCAAAGCCGTTGTTTTTGTGACGTGGAAGATGCGGTACGAGCGATCATCACCCTTTCAGAAACTCCCGAAGCATTAGGTCAAATTTTCAATATTGGCTCCACGCATTCAATTACCATAGAAAAACTCGCCCTGAAGGTGCTTGAGATCATCCAAAATGAATTCAATCACCCGGTGCCCTCCATTAAAAAAATTCCCTATCATGAAGTTTACGAGGAAGGTTTTGAGGATATTCGTCATCGCCAACCCGACATCTCAAAAATTAAAGAACTCATTTCTTGGAATCCCCAAGTATCGCTTGATGAAACTATCCGAAGAATAGTAAAAAGCCTTCTCTAACTCATGACAAAACATGTCCGAAAACTATTGGTTCTTCTTTCAGGATTGAGTGTACTTCTCATCGGTATTCTCATGATCTTTTTGCCGGGACCGGCTCTTGCTGTCATTCCTGCGGGACTTGCTCTACTTGCGACCGAATTTACATGGGCAGCGAAAATCCTTCAAAAAACCCGAGATAAAATCAATCAAAGTGTTGGAAAAATAAAGAAGAGAAAAGGCATCGCTTAGATTATTTTTTCTTATCAAGCTCCCGATAAATCCAGCGTGCACGATGAATGGCGGTAAAGTTGGTCATTATGCCAATCATGACTATGGCGGCTACTAAAAGAAAATCTTGTCTCAATGCAGGAATAAAAAAGCTGAAAATCTTCCACAACACCGGACTAAAAATTGATCCCACACCCAAATAAACAATTCTTTCCGGGCGCTGCATGGATCCTTCCTGACAAAGCACTCCTACCGACTCTCCCCGTGCACGGGCATAACTCACCATCATCGAACCAATAATTCCCAAAATAACAAACCAAAAAACCCAACTCTCACGATAATGAGCTGCCAAACCTACAAAGGTTGCCATTTCCCCAAAACGATCCATGAAAGAATCATAAAAAGCCCCCGAAGCACTGCTCTTTCCTGTCAAACGGGCGACTCGCCCATCAAACATGTCGCAGGTACCTCCGATAATCACACACCAACCTGCCAAACCAAGATGATTGAAGAAATAAAAAACACCTGCCATGGCAGCAATACAAAAACCCAGAGTCGTAAAAAAATTGGGAGTGAGTTTCAGCTTTAAGGCAATTTTTTCAACAGGAGAAGTGACCCAAAACCAGTATTCCTTAAACCAACGATTTAAAAATTTTGAATGATGTCGTTTATCCAAATCATCCAGGGCGGGAATCGGGGGATTCTTCTTTCGAATGGCTGCAAATACCACCACCGTCGAGAGTGCCAACACATTCACAAACAACAAGGGTCCCAAGGTCCACCAAATCGGATCCACATTTGAAAATTGATCAAACATAGCAAAACCTACCTACAGAAAAGCCCTCGCATATGCAACCAAGTTCCTTTGGATTTCAAGAACAGAAAAAAAAAGGCGCCCCTCGATTTCGCTCGGGACGCCTTTAAACTTCATTCACTTTTAATGAACTGTCTCTTTCAGATTGCTTGGAGTTGCCGGTATAGCCACTTCATGGTCAAAAGCAGGAAGAGGCATTGGCTTGTTGCCGGCATAAACTTCATGACGGCCTTTTGCACGGTACCACTCTCCAACACTTGCATTTTTATGAAGATCTTCCACGATTTGTCTCCAACCCACACCGGTGTTATAAGCACAGAAGGAAACTTCACCTTTTTGGGTTCCGTAAGGAATAATACACATTTCTGTTCTGCGGAAATCATAGTTGAAAAGATCCTGGAACCACATTCCTGCTACGAAAAGAATGTGCCAACGATCCTTCTTACGCTCATGACCCACGCCGTAGTCTTTTTTACCGGCAGTCAAAGAACCACCTGTTTGTTTATCAAATTTACGAACAAGATCTTTCAATTTCATCTCTTTAGGAGCTTTGCCAGGATTGTAGTTTCTCAAAACTGCACAGGCACTTTCCAGAATGGTTAACCATTTGGGCTGACAAGCATCTGTAATTTCCTGAACATCCTTTAAGATCCCATCCAAATTAATAAACTCGGTCATGGGCACAAAACCCTTTTTCTGTTTATCCACCATCATGGCCATCCCAATTCCACAATTGGGATGACATCCACACTTCAAACTTCCCCAATCCTGGTTGGGTCCCATAATCATATCGGTCAAATCAGAGAAAGGACCAATTCCTGAAAGAGGAAACCAGTCTCTCATGGGTTCTGAAACACCTGTCTGCTTTTTCACATCATGAGCCAGATGAGACAAAGTGTATCGGTGCTTGGCACGATCTTCGTCCGAAATATCTTCATCACGACCTGTAAATGAAACCGGTTGGAAAGAGCAGAAAGTAATTTTGTCGGAGTTTTGAATCGCAAAGTCCACAATAGGACCTACTTGGTGATCATTCACCTGATTCACAATCGTGGTCACCAACACAACGTCAATTCCAGCTTTATACAAGTTTGTAATTGCGCGAAGCTTTACATCAAAAAGGTTTGAAATCTTTCGATGTTGATTGGCATCGTTATCAATACCGTCAAACTGAAGATACGCAATTCTCAAGCCGGCATCAAAAGCTTCCTGGGCAAATTCAGGGCTTTCTGCAAAACGAATTCCGTTCGTGGCACATTGCACACTGAAGTAACCCACTTCTTTTGCATACTTGATCGCCTTAATGAAATAAGGAGACAAAGTGGGTTCACCCCCTGAATATTGAACTGACATCTGACGACGAGGCTTAATTTTCAGAGAATTATCAAGAATTTCTTTAATATCTTCCCAAGAAAGTTCATGAACATAACCCACCTGGTTCGCATCCATGAAACAGGGATCACACATCATGTTACAACGATTGGTAAGATCGACGGTCAAAACAGCTCCACGACCGTATTTAATGGTAGAAGAACCGTGGTTTCTCAAAGCAGTTAAGGGTGATTTAAAATCACGACCCGGATAAAGTTTTTCAATTCTTTGCAAAAACTTGGAATCAATGGCCATGGTATCTTCAAAAGTACCGTGCTTCTCACAAGTTTTTCTCATGAGAATCTTTCCATCTTGTTCCACAATTTGCGCCTTGATTTCACCGGGATTTTCATTGATCAAAACGGTGTAATCTTTTTGACCACTCGTAATCGCGGTTCTGACTTCCACAACACATTTGGGACAAAGAGAATCTGTGGTACGAGGCCAGCCCAATTGAGGAAAGGTTCTGTCCTTTTTGCGAAGTAAAGGAGCGGGCGCCCACTTAGGTTGAAAAGGTTTACCTTGATGAACTTTATTTACAAACTTAAACACCGGCCAAAGAGCCTTGGCGGTAGCAACCAATAATCTCTCACCCAATTTCAAACCACCTTGCTCCAATTTTTGAGAAGCCATAGTGCCCTGTTTGGGAAAGTAAAATGCATTCTTTGCTTTTTCAATTTTACTCTGTTCTGCATTCTGCATTTCTTCGAGTTCGTTAATGGCAACTGCCATAATTTATCTCCTTTTGAACCTTTCAAGATTACTGAAGGCTCTTTTTCCTCACCCCTGAGGATTAAAGTTTTAGAACTTTCTAAACGTTATAAACAATTGATTTCGTTAAGAAATTTACGTTTTGGCCATTTAAAGGATTTAAGAGAGGAATGTCAATAGCAAACTGATCATAGTTTTAATTTTGGGAGTAATATTAGTGACTTAGAAAAATCTATTCCAGAATAGCCCGACGAAGAAGTTCGATATCCACATTGCGCCCTTGATAGAAATCTTCAAAAATCTGGCTGGCGGCCGCATAGAAAATGGCCAAAAGATCAAATTGATTGATAATAAACTCTACATCTTCTTTACGTTCCGTATCTTTTCCATCCACCGCTTCAAACTGCTTACGGCATTTATTGATGATACGAATACTTTCATCAATCCCCTGACGGATGCGATCAAAAAAATCTTTCAAAATATGACGGGGATTTTCACGAGTCGCTTCGTAATAATCTTTACGAGTCCCTTTCACCCAAACCTTTCGAACCAGTTTAGTGTCTTCCAATAAACGGATATTGATACTGATATTGGATTTACTGATTTTCAAGATTTCCGCAATTTCATCAAGCGAGAGAGGTTTACGAGACAAAAACAAAAGAGCGTAAATCTGTCCTCCCACTTTATTGACCATTCCCAACATGTTGGCTGAAATTTTTCCGGCAGCTTCAATAAAAGCATCCAGCGCTTTATCAAATTCTTGGTTGGGTTTTGGAGCAAGTTGTAATGACATTCTTAGGAACTATCAAAGAAGCAAAAAGGGTGTCAATGAAGGAAATCAAGGCACACCCGGAAAAGAATCGACAAACTGGATTTTAAGATCGGGAAAAGAGTTTACAAACTGAATCTTGAAATCGGGAAAAGAACTTACAAACTCCCATTTTCCACATTCATTTGGAAAAGAAGTCACTTTCTTCACTTTCAAATCGGGAAAACTGTGAACGACCTGAACCTTGATATCCGGAAAACTATCCACCACCTGAACTTTCCCCTTCATATATCTTCCATGAAAGGAACAATCTGCACTCACCACACTCGCCGCTTGTGCAGAAAATGCAGGCCACATTAAAAATAAAAAGAATAATATTTTTTTCATAGCCATCTCGTTATAAAAGCCTTAAGGATAATTTTGAAAAACTTTAAACCGCATTTCTATTGTAAAAAATCCATTTGAATTACAAAAGTAGGATTTTAAAGTTTTGAAAAATTCATCCTGAAGGCTTTTGTAAAGGAATCTTATGACAAACAAAAACAATCTCAAAGACAAAACCATTTTCATCACGGGCGCTTCACGCGGAATCGGAAAAGCAATTGCTCTCCGTTGTGCAAAAGACGGCGCTTTTATTATCCTCGCTTCAAAATCTGAAACGGAAGGCAAACTTCCAGGAACCATTTATAGTGCTGCGGAAGAAATTGAAAAGGCGGGCGGAAAAGCACTTCCCCTTCCTTTGGATTTACGCCTCGATGAAAGCATTCAGGATGTTGTAAAAAAAGTTTATTCCAAAACCGATAAAATCGATGCCCTGATTAATAACGCAGGAGCAATTTCTCTTACCTCAGTTGAACTCACCCCACCCAAAAAAGTTGACCTCATGTTTTCTCTCAATGTTCGTGCCGTACTTGCCTTGAGTCACTATTTCATTCCCGCGCTCAAAAAAGCAGGAGGAGCACATATTCTTAACCTTTCTCCTCCTCTCAGTTTGGATCCCAAATGGTTGCCTGGCCACACCCCTTACACGATTTCAAAATATGGAATGAGCTTCGCCACCTTGGGAATGGCCGAAGAACTGCGTGATGATAAAATTGCCGTCAACTCTCTCTGGCCCCGTACACTTATCGCCAGTGCCGCCACTAAAATGTTATTCGGTGAAGAAGGAATGAAAAATTGTCGCACTGAAGAAATCATGGCAGATGCAGCTTATGAAATTCTCTGTTCCGATCCCTCTCAACTCACAGGACAACTTCTCTTAGATGAACCTTTCTTAAAACAAAAAGGTTATAAAGATTTCGACAAATACCGTGTTGATCCAAACACCGAACCCAGTTTAGATCTGTATGTGGAAGCCTAATGAGATAAAGGTTCTACCTCCACAAACAAAGCCAGATCTTCTCGCATTAATATTTCTGCAATTTCTTCGGGAGTCAAAAGCGTTCCCCCATTATTCGGGGCAGGAAGAATCACCTCTTCTTTTCCAAACCAGAAATTCGGCCTGAAATCGCCAGGGAGTCTGCCACTCGCCTTCAAGAATTCTACTTTTCTTCGCTCTGCTTCCATAAATACGGAAACTAAATGCAAAAGACCCTTGCCTGAAGGCAACTTTAAACCATTAGGGATCGCAATAATGGGAAGGATGCGAGAGAGCTCCCCCACTGCCGGCATCGAGTTTACGGTAGCTTGAAGAGGGAGCTTTTGGGTCAGCGGATTTTTTCTCTGAATATCCGGAACCGACAACCATTGGGCAAAAATTGAAAAAGGTCTCAGAGGAATCAAATCATACATACTAAACACATTTCGACCCTCTCTAGAACGTTCCAAAATTACCGATTGTCTGGCCACTTCTCTTGCGGCGTCCACTTCACTCCAAAACGCTTCTGCAACTTCAGCCCTCAGACTTTCATGATCGAGCAATTCTGAAATATCTCTCATTGCATCCGCAATAACAGCCTTGCTTTTATCTGGAGGAAAACGATCACTTCCAAAAATTTCTTTTGCTCTCAAATTATCCCCATATCTTTTAAAGATTGCGGCCTGGAGTTGAACAGCAGGATCTTGGCGATCATAATAATTTCCAAAAGCAGTAAAATCTTCAAAGTGAGTTGCCCGTCGAATCAGATCCCGAAGTGCTGAATCACTCAGAACTCTTCTTTGGTTTTGAGCTATCCATACACACCAGCCCCCGTCTCCCAAATTGTCTGTAGAAATTTCACGAATATTCAAGGCCCGAATGGCAAAATCCAGTTGGGCATCCGTTGGATGATCTAAAGCACGTCCACCTCCAGCAAACACTAACATCTCTTCAAACAAATCCAACATCTGCTCGGTGGAATTTCTCCCTTGGCCATAAACCCCATGATGATCCAACACATGAAGATAATTTTCTTTTCGCCCAAAATTACAATCTGCCAGCAAAGCCCCCGCCTGAATTTCTCGCAAGGCAACTTTTTGCCAGGGTTTCACGAATATTTTTTCTGCTACCGCCACTCGGTCTGTTTCTGCTTTCAGGGTTGGAAAATCTACAAACTCTGCCACTCCTGTGGGGTCTCCCCGAATGGCTCCCTCTCTCTGCAAAATAGCTCGTAAAAATTCTCGACGACGAAAATGAGAATTAGCGACCTTCCTTAAAACATCAAACCTTTCGGGCTTTAGAACAGGCTCCAAACCTTCTCGATAAAGTGCCGCTGCAAACTGATAAATTTCGGAGTGATTAAAAAATCTCGTTAAACGAAGAGTGTTCAGGGAACTTATTAAATTGGCTATCTGATCCGCTCTTTCACCAGTCAAAAGTCCTTCCACATCCACGCCACCCACCTGCATAGAAAATTGTGGAATAAGTGGATGCCTAGATTTTTGCAAAGAAGTAGAAATACTTCTTTCAATACTTCGACTGCGCAGCTCCCAAGATCTTTCAAGAATTTCAACAAATCCACCCGTCAGAGTATGTCCCAGTGCCATTCCTGCCTGCATTTGAATATTCATCACTTCTGCATGTGTGAGTTGTTGGAAAAGGTTTCCTTGAGGAGCCGTAGTCAAATTTAAGCCATAAGCCAAATGATGTCCTGCCACCATACCTGTATCCTGCAGTACATGAGATAAAATGGGATTTTGACCTTGAGCCAGACGAGCAAATATTTTCAGAGAGGCAAAGTTAACAAAGTCGGTGGACCAGGAAGAAGGTAGACGGGAGACGGAAGAAGAAAGAAGAGATTGTGTCCCGCGATACACCGTTACTTCAGAAACTAATCCTGTAACAGGGCTTAACAATCTGGCAAGGAGGGGGACTGTTTGTTGCGCCCCTACAGACATCAACCCCAACTTCGTTGCACGATAGGCAAGCCCTCCTGCAGTCATTGCAAGAAGTGAACGCCAATCTGTTGCACCTTCTGTAAGT
>CAYPXN010000054.1:0-3036 GCA_964414715.1 uncultured Pseudomonadota bacterium
CACCCGGTGACACCTGCGATGCCTCTTGTCACAACATTATCCCAGCTAATCCTTGCGGAAATGGAAAGCCGGATCCAGGTGAAGATTGCGATCATGGTGCAAATAACGGCTCACCCGGTGACACCTGCGATGCCTCTTGCCACAACATTATCCCAGCTAATCCTTGCGGAAATGGAAAGCCAGATCCAGGTGAAGAATGTGACACCGGAAATGGAGCTGCAGACAATTGTGGAGCCGGATTCAAATGTTCTGCTCCTGGCAACTCACATGAATGTACCTGCCAATTTACCTGCGGAGACGGAATTTTAGATGCAGGTGAAGATTGTGATCATGGTAACCTCAATGGACTCGATGGAAAATGTAGCTCTACTTGTAAAACAATCAATGAAATTATTGGTCCTGACAAAAATCCGGATACAGGCACAGGAAACAACCCTCTTTGCGGCAACGGCCAGGTAGACCCCGGTGAAGATTGCGACAGCAAACTGAAATATCCTGAAACCGGATGTGATGATAACTGCAAATTCTCAAACTTGAACACTTCTACCCCACCCGCATTGACTCTTGAGGGAAGTGGAGCATGCAGCATGAATCCTTTACTTTCTTCTTCTGACTCACAGACATCCGCTTTACTGTCAGGATTCAGCTCACTCATTCTTTCTTTCGCCTTCCTCCGATTCAGAAAGAAAAAATTAAAAATCTAAATTTACCACAGGGCACACGGACCCCTCCTTCTTCACGAAGGAGGGGCTTTTTTTTAGCCACCTTGACTCCTCTAGCCGCCTGCGTTAAGGGTAAATGCTCATTTTTTAGGAGTCAAAAATGCCGAATTTTCAAGAATTATTGGGCCATACTAAAAAACAGATCTCAGAAATCAAAGCCGAAGATCTCAAAAAATGGATGGACCAAAAGAAAAATATTATTCTCGTCGATGTCCGCGAAAAAGATGAGCATGAAAAAGGTGTGATTCCCGGGGCTAAATTGATTCCCCGTGGTTTTCTGGAACTACGCATCGAAGAACAGGTACCCCAAAAAGATCAGGAAATTGTTTTGTACTGTGCGGGCGGAACCCGTTCTGCCTTGGCTGCAAAATCTCTTCATGACTTAGGTTATTCAAAAGTTCATTCTCTTGTTGGAGGATATTCCAACTGGGCAAATCAAGGTCATAGTACTTATAAAAAGAAAAGTTTAAAGCCCGACCAAATCGATCGTTATGGTCGACATATCTTGATGCCAGAAGTCGGTGAAGAAGGACAAATCAAGCTCTTGGAAAGCAAAGTATTTTTGATTGGCGCAGGAGGACTCGGTTGTCCTGCAGCTTACTATCTGGCAGCAGCCGGTGTAGGAACCATCGGGATTATCGATCACGACATCGTTGATCGCTCCAACTTGCAACGTCAAATCCTTCACAATGAAGAACGTGTGGGACAACCCAAAGTGGAATCTGCAAAACAAACTCTGAAGGCTTTGAATCCGGACATTAACGTCGTTACCTATCGTGACAAATTATCACGAGATAATGTGACAGAAATTATCAAAGACTACGACATCATCGTGAATGGCTGTGACAACTTCCCTACTCGCTATCTCATCAATGATGCCTGTTATTTTCTTAAGAAACCCTTGGTAGATGGAAGCATCTTCCGTTTTGAAGGGCAAGTTTGTGTCTTCGATACTGCCTCGGGTGGTCCTTGCTATCGCTGTTTATATCCCGAACCCCCTCCTCCTGAAATGGCACCTTCCTGTCAGGAAGCAGGTGTTTTTGGCGCACTTCCCGGAATCGTGGGAACTGCCCAAACGGTAGAAGTACTGAAACTCCTTTTAAACAAAGGAGAACCTTTGGTGGGCCGTCTTTTGATTTTTGATGCGCTCAAAATGAAATTCCGAGAAATGAAAATTCGTCGGGACAAAGGATGTCCTCTTTGCGGAGATCATCCTACCGTGAAAGAACTCATCGACTACGAATGGTTCTGCTCTATGAGTGGTGGAGATCCTCTTCATAAATAAGTTCCTAAAATTAAAAAAGCCCTGCCTACTTTTCGTAAACAGGGCTTTTATTTTTTTATACGAAATTACTTTTTCTTTCTCATCATAAAAAAGGCACCCACGACAAAACCAAATCCCACACTCATAAAACTGAGAGATTCAGAAGTTCCCATATTAAGAACACAACCTCCTCCATTCGCGGAGTTTATAGGAATATCTGTGGAAGTGGCATCCGAAGGATGATCGGTGCCCACATGAGTGGTTTCACTTCCACCTGGATGCACATCTGTGCCCGTATCCACCGTGGCAGCAGAAATCGTAAAGTTTACACTGCTCGTCAAAACTGCAGCGGTCATGACTGAAACAGGAATTGTTCCTTCATGAACAAGATCCGCTGCATCAATTTGAGCATGCAGTTCTGTGGCAGACACATAAGTCGTGGCTTTGCTTCGACCATTCCAAAGCACCACGGAAGAAGAATTAAAATGAGTTCCTGTCACCGTAAGAGTAAGAACCGAAGCTCCGGCTACTGCAGTCTGAGGATTTATAGAACTGAGAGTTGCAGGCACAACATCGGTAGGATGCATTTCAGCCGGAGGTGTAGAACTTGTACCTGAACAATGAAGACGACGAAGACAAGTAGCCGCGTTTTCAGGTAGTAAACGAATACAAAGAGGAACAATCAAATGTCCGCTCGCATCCACCCCACCTCCGCTGCAAGAATAATTTTCTTCCCGGCAATAGCTTCGATAAGCAGAAGCAGATGTTGCACAGCGTAAATTCAATTCAACATCTACAACATCTTCACTCCGTGACAAACAGTTCCCCGCATAAAATTCAATTTCTGGAATAGAAGCATCATCCACTTCACAAGAAGAAGAGCCCCCTGCATCACCACCGGAAGGTGTCACGTCAACTATAGAAGTAACATCCGGAGGCGTTGTTGTCGCAATGCCTGGATCTGCTTCGATAGTTCTGGCTTCAACAAATTTTGAGGAAAATAGGACGAAGAAAATCGCCAAAATAATATAAGATTTTTTCATATACACT
>CAYPXN010000055.1:0-27453 GCA_964414715.1 uncultured Pseudomonadota bacterium
AAAGCCTTCTTTTGCCAAGGCGGCATTTACTGAATTGGCAATGTCTGCCTTTGAGTCAATGAGGGTTCCGTCTAAATCAAAAATGAGGAGTTCAAGCATGGCCTGCTTCAAGCATGAAAACCTAGGAGAGTGCAACTCTCAAAGTTTAGGTGAATATGATTTCTTTCGTTCGTCCTGAAATTCGCTGGAAGGAACCTGTGTACAAGATACACCTAAACTATTCTCTCAAACGGTGGATTGAGTAGGGTGAGAATGGGAATTCGATCTCCTGGGCAAAGATCGTGCATTTCCCTCATTAAACAGCGTCGAATATCTGCAATGCTATTTTGGATTTCTTCAAAATCATAGATGGCGCTTTTACCATTTCCTTCCCGGGAAATTCTTCCATGATAGGCATGTGAGAGCTCACGTTCTGCGAGACTTAGGCTTCTTGCGACATCATGCAAAATAGCACGACGATCCGCTCCGGGCATTTTCAGGATTTGGAGTGTGGCTCGGGCATTGTCCAGATGAATTCCTGAATTGAGCAGGGCGTGTTGGGCTCCATTCACGGAATTTGGATTGAGAATGTGAGGAGTTCTTTCCGTAGATGGATGATAAACATCTTCAGATACTCCTGCAGGCACTCTTTCTTCAGCCCGTGGGGAAGAAAAATTGCTTTCAATTGTATGGACAGAATCCGAGGGGTGGATACTTTTTGAACCACCACCGGATCCATCTATTCCTCGCCGAAGGAACATGGAATCCCCTCCAAACATTTTATTCTATCGAAAGACTTGTGGAGAGCCTAGTAAGAAAAAAGAAGAACACTAAATCCTGTTAAAAGGAGTAAAAGAGAGTAAGAAAATGTCAGAATGATTTATCGAGTTAAAGCCACCGGCAAATCATCTGAAAACAGAGTGCTTTCCATCAACTCATCTCTTTTAAATTTTTGGTCAATTTTTTCCAAAAGTTTTTGGTGATAAGCATTGAAATCTGAAATTGGTCGTGTGGCAACTCCCGAATCCATCGCTGCCTTTGCAACCGCAGGAGCAACATAGAGAAGAACCCGAGGATCGAGAGGTTTGGGAATGATATAATCCGGTCCGAAGTTGAGCTCTTTCAATTCATAAGCCTGACAAACCGAAAGGGGAACTTTCTCCTTTGCAAGTTTTGCCAAAGCTTGGGCGGCAGCCAATTTCATGGCTTCGTTGATTTTGGTGGCGCCGACATCAAGGGCCCCGCGAAAAATGAAAGGGAAGCCCAAGACGTTGTTGACCTGATTGGGATAGTCCGAACGGCCCGTAGCCATGATGATGTCTTTTCGGACTGCAACGGCTTCATGATAGCCAATTTCAGGATCTGGGTTCGCCATCGCGAACACGATAGGTTTTTCAGCCATGGTTTTGAGCATTTCCTGAGTGACCAGACCTTTGTCGGAAACTCCCACAAATACGTCGGCATCTTTTAAAGCTTCTGCGATTGTTCTCTTGGGGGTGTTTTGTGCAAAGAAGCCGCGTTGAGGCTCAAGATTTTTTCTGTCAGTAGTGACAACTCCTTGGCGATCGCATAATAGAACGTTTTCCTTTTTGACACCCACCGTCAGGAACATTCTTGCGCAGGCGATTCCTGCGGCTCCAGCTCCCGAGAAAACGACCTTGATATCTTCCGCTTTTTTGCCGGTAATTTCCAATGCGTTGAGTAACGCAGCGGTGGAGATAATCGCAGTGCCGTGTTGGTCATCATGAAAAACAGGAATTCCCATTTTTTCGATGAGCTCTTGTTCAATTTGAAAACATTCCGGAGCCTTGATGTCTTCGAGGTTGATGCCCCCGAAAGTGGGCTCCAGCGATTTGACAATCTGAATAAATTTTTCAGGATCAGATTCATTGATTTCAAGGTCAAAAACATCGATGTCTGCAAATTCTTTAAAAAGAATGGCTTTTCCTTCCATTACGGGTTTGGCGGCATGAGATCCGATATTTCCCAATCCCAGAACTGCAGTTCCATTAGTGATGACGGCTACAAGATTTCCACGGGCTGTATAAGAATAACTGTCTTGGACATTGTCTTTGATTTTCAAACAGGGTTCTGCCACGCCCGGAGTGTAAGCGAGAGAAAGTTCATATTGGGTATTACAAGGTTTTGTGGGGGTGATTGCCAGTTTTCCCGGACGTCCTTCGGAGTGATAATCTAAAGCTGCTTTTTTAAAAGGCATAAAGTTTCCTTATGTTTTATGTTTATGTCTTTTTATACCTACAAAAACTCGCACCATATTCGATGCGAGAATTTCATAGCCCTCGAAATAGCGGGGCCAAGTCGTAGGGTCTTATCTAAAGGAAGGGCTTTGTGTCAACAGGGACTTATTTGAGGAAATTGATCAAATTTTCTGAATAATTCCGAGGGTTTTACTGCTTTAAAAATAAAAGAATGCATTATTCGGATTTTAAATAAAAAAAGCTCCCAGATTTTTCTGGGAGCTTTGAGAATTTGAAAAAATAGTGAAAATTACATTCCTGGGTTTTGCGCCGCTGCCAAACGGGCATTGTGGGCAGCAACCACTTCAGCATCTTCGGGTCTTACACTAATAGCAAGACTGTTATTGTGAAGTGCCTCTCTTTCCACGGCACTTAAGCGATGTACGGGTTGATGAAGTCCCAGGGCGTTGAATGCAGCCTCGTAAGGTCGAATGGCAACTCCTGCAAAACTACTCAGACCGCGTTCGAGTAGAGTATTATGATTCGGGATATGTCTTTCACCTCCACGACGGCTTAGGCCGGGAGTAATACTGGCGACATCCTGGATGAGTCCTGTAGCTCCATCTACAATATTTGCTGAGACTTCTCTTCCTAAAGCTCTTCCTGCGCTTTCACCTAAATGTCTTCCCGGAATAGAGCCGACTCCTCCGAAAAGAGCACCTACTCCTGTCCCAATTCCTGCACCGATGTTGCCTCCGAGATTTCTTCCAAGGTTTACGACATCGTTTCCGGCATTCCGTAAAACATTGTCTAACACGTGGCCACGGCCCTGAGTGAAATAGTCACGAGCATCTCGGGCGCTTTGCATAACTCTTGCTTCAGCACGATGAAGAGCTCCTGAAACTCTTTGTTGGATTTCGTCGAGGTTTCCCGTTTGAGGAAGGGATACACGCGGAAGAATAGCGGCAATACGATCGAATACGCCCATAGAACACTCCTTATATAGAGATATATTTGATTCGTATGCCCCGAATGGCAGGAATAGAAGCAATTCAAATGCCAAAAAACAAAAACGCTAAGTCCTCTAAAATTAAGACAATTTTTATTTGATGAAAAAAAACTGGTGAAGAAAGACACCAACTTCGGTGAGTTCAGGAAAGGAAATGATGACAATGCTCCCAAAAAAATCAGGAATGCCCATTTGAATGATGGGCCGTGGCAACTCCGCACTTGACCGCAGCTTTGGCTACGGCTTTTGCGACGGCGCTATGGACAATGGGATCAAGAGGATCCGGAATCAATTCCATTTCAGGAGTGTGATGAACAATGGCTTGTGCGGCCGCAATATACATTTCAGAAGTGATGCGCGTGGCTTTGCTTTCGAGAGTTCCTTTCCAAATTCCGGGATAACCCAAAAGGTTATTGACCCGGGTTCCATCACTTGCGAAAGCAGCTCCTGCCTTGATGGCGTCGGCAATGGAAATTTCCGGGAAAGGATTACTTAAGGCCAGAATTACTTGTCCCTTTTGAACCCATTCCGGTTTAATGAGACCAGGCATGCCGGTGGTAGCAACCACTACCTGACAATTTTTCATGACATCTTGGAGTTCCATGGGCTCGCCGCCGCCTTCTTTGAGGCGCTTGTAGCATTCAGGATTAATATCGTAACCGTAAACTCCATGTTCACTATATTCGGTAATCAGTTTTGCAATGGCAAGCCCTGCAGCACCCAAGCCGATTTGTCCGACCTTGGCGGTTTTTAAATCGATGTTCGACATGTTGCAGGCATTAATCAAAGCTGCCAAGGCAACGGTTGCAGTGCCGTGTTGGTCATCGTGCATTACGGGAATTTTTAAGCGGGCTTGAAGCTCATCTTCCAAACGAAAACAATCGGGTGTGCGAATATCTTCCAGATGAATTGCCGCAAAAGTGGGAGCAATTGTTTGCACCGTTTCGATAATGCGATCAATGTCGAGTGTGTCGACCAAAATGGGAATCATGTGCATGCCGGAAAACTGGTTGAAGAGGGCGCATTTTCCTTCCATGACCGGCATGGAGGCGACGGGACCAATATTCCCCAGACCTAAAACACGGCTACCATTGGTAATGAGACCGATTGTTTTGGAAATGGTCGTATAGGTTTCCGCTTGTTTGGGATCTTCTTTAATCAAGCGACAAACACTGGCAACACCCGGAGTATAAACTTTTCTTAAATCTTCGATAGAATGAACCGGATGGGCAGAAGTGACTTTTAATTTTCCACCTCGGTGGATTTCGAGCACTTCGTCAATAACACCTTCAAGCTCGACTTCTTTAATCTGACGGACCGCTTCGACGATTTTTTTAAGATGTTCTTCATCATCCAGAAGAATGGAAATGTCGCGAATATTATTAAATTCACCCATGGAGACTGTGGATATATTTCCGATGTCTCCACCGTTTGCCGCGATGGTGCCAATTAGTTTTGCCAGGACACCGATGATTTTTTGATTTTTACAACGAAGGGTACGAATAATCTTTTGTTTGTAGCTCATAAAGTATGCCCAATCTTCAATGAATCGATTCTTCAGTCAAGGGGATTTACATATTTTTGGGTTTGACATTATTTTTTCCCCTCATTATGGCTATCTCCCATTTTAAAAAATCATTGTGAGGGGATATTTATGTCGTTTAAAAAAGTGGATCATGTGGCCATTGCCGTGCCAAACTTAGACGAATCCATTGCACTTTATCAGAGTTTGTTTGGAAAAGGTCCCGAACATATCGAAGAAGTTGCCGAGCAAAAAGTGCGTGCCGCCTTCTTTGGCGTCGGTGAAACGAATCTCGAATTGCTTTTTCCGACGGCACCCGACAGTCCTATTGCGAATTTTCTCCAAAAAAACCCCAAGGGTGGTTTGCATCATATTTGTTTGGAAGTACAAGATATTGATGCGCATTTGGAAAAACTCAAGGCCCAAGGCGTGAAACTGATTGACGAAAAGCCCCGTATTGGCGCCCATAATAAAAGAATTGCTTTTGTACACCCCAAGTCAACGGGCGGTGTATTGATTGAACTTTCAGAACCTCAGGATCATTAGATCATTAATTATTTTAGGAGATATAGATTATGAGTAAGAAACATCCCAATGAAGCCCTTTTTGCCGGTGAAAAGCCTTTTCCCATCATTCCGACTTGCGAACATTTCGCTGGATCTGAAAAATTAATTACCAAAGCCATGGAATTGCAAAACACCAAGGGCGGTGTTTTTGATATAACCATGGATTGTGAAGATGGTGCCGCTACTGGTAAAGAAGTGGAACATGCGGAAATGGTAGTAGCGATGGCGAAGAGTGCCTTGAACAAACATAAAATGGCCGGAACCCGCATTCACGACTACACACATCCTCACTGGAAAAAAGACGTCGATATTTTGGTGGGCGGTGCAGGAAACGAATTAGCATATATCACCATTCCCAAGCCGACTGCTGCGAGCCAAGTGAAGGAAATGATTTCTTACATTCAGGACGTGGCCAAGAAAAACAATATCAAGCGTGAAATTCCCATCCATGTTTTGGTAGAAACCCACGGAGCTTTAAAAGAAGCTTTTGAAATTGCCGCTCTCCCTTGGATGCAAGTGCTGGATTTTGGTTTGATGGATTTTGTGTCCGGACATCATGGTGCGATTCCCGATGATTGTATGCGTTCTCCGGGACAATTCGAGCATGCCCTTATCTTCCGTGCAAAAGCGACGGTATGTGCTGCTGCCTTGGCGAACGGGATTGTGCCTGCTCACAATGTGACCTTGGATTTGAAAGATTTTGAAAAAACCAAGGCCGATGCAATCCGTGCCCGCAATGAATTCGGATTTTTAAGAATGTGGTCGATCTATCCCACGCAAATTGATGCGATCGTTGCGGCGATGACCCCTGATTATTCCAAAATTGAAACCGGCTGCAATATTTTGCTCGCCGCACAAGAAGCCAACTGGGGACCTATCCAATATAACGGTGAACTTCATGACCGTGCGACTTATCGTTATTACTGGGAATTGGTTCAGATTGCGAAAGTTTCCGGACAAAAACTTCCCGAAGCCGCCGCGAAGGCATTTTTTGGATAATTGAATTTGAATTTTAATTCTTTGAAAAAGCCCCCTGAAATTCAGGGGGCTTTTTTTATATCTACAAAAACTCGCACCTGTTGGAGCGAGCATTTCATTTCACTTCGTGAAAATTGCCCTTGCTCATTTCATCAAAAATACTCAAGTCGCAGAGATTACTGTCAGAAGATTGGCTGACAATGCGTGAGGGAGGACCTATAACAGGAAATACCCATATTACATCGTAGTGTCCGGCGGCATCGGATCCACTCATGTAAGCCCATACGGTTTTCAAGTCATCTCCCAAGGCTATTTTGAAACTTTCTTTTGTGAGATTCGGATTGTAGAGATCCTGATACCATTTTTTGTTGATAGGGATTTCTTTTCCATCCAGGCTTACTTTGATGAAATCAAACTCTGTGCTGGGTTTTCCGCCATCCGTGCCAATGAAGTCTTTTTCTCCGGAATGAGAACTGTGATTAAAGGGGATGGATTTTGCATTCAGTGTGACTTGATGTCCCCCTTTTTTCAGGCTGAGATTAAGACTGCCTGTGTTCGGGATTGCTGCTTGCAAGGGGAGAGCAAGCAATAGACATAAAATGAAAACTGATTTTTGAAATGATTTCATGATTTTTTCCTTTTTTGATTTTGGAGCTTTTGAAAAATCTGCATCAAATTTGTATTGATATCGGGGTAGATAAAATTATTGATCAACCAAGTGTTTTGATGGGGAATAAGCTCGACGATTACTTTGTGTTTTGGAAAAAGACTGAAGGTAACTTCCACATATTTTTTACCCCAGGAATCCTTTACGGATTCTATTTTAGGATTTCCCACATCATCCTGGGATTGAGTGAAGGGATCAAAATCAATAAAGTCTTCAATGGTTCCTTTGCTGGATTGTCTTTTCTTTTCATCTTTTATGAAAGCCTTGTAAAGATTTTGGCTGAAGTAAGGTTTTGTTTTCAGCAAAACTTCGAGTTCAGACAATGGTGCCTTATCTTTTTTGAGATAGGCTACATATTGAGGGTAAAAGTTTGTATAAAAATCTTTTACAAAATTATCTGGATTTGATGCGGGTAGAGATTGTGCATGGAGGGATAAGGGGATTGAGAAGAGGAAGTATAATAAATAGGCAAACGAGAGAATTTTATTTTTCATTTTACATCCTTTTTATTTGAATTGTGGCTTCAAATAATACTTTAATCCATACAAAATTCGAAGAGAATAGATAGCTTTCTATCCAAAGAGGTTTGCTATGAATCGTTTTCATACCCATGAAGTGCTTAATCAAAGTACTCCTTTAGAAAATTATAACCTTTATTCTAGCGATACAGTTTTGAAAGAAGCGGTTGAAAGAGAAGGTGCTTCTTTTGCGACGTTGGAATTGACGGAGTTTGGAAAGAAGCTTGGTAGCAGCGAGGTGACCGATTGGGGATTCAAAGCGAATGAGTTTACGCCGGTATTCAAACCTTTTGACCGTTTTGGGCATCGAATCGATGAAGTAGAATATCATCCCAGTTATTACAATTTGATGTCTTTGGCAGTGCAGCAAGGTTTGCATTCTTCTCCTTGGAGCGAAGAAAAATCAGGTGCTCAGGTTGCGCGTGCCGCGGCTTATTTCATGAATTGTCAAAATGAGCAGGGGCATTGTTGTCCGATCACCATGACTTATGCGGTGGTGCCGGTATTGAAACGCTATCCGGAGATTGGTGATAAATGGCTCAAGAAAATTTATACGCGTGAATATGATTCGAGTTTTCAGCCAATTGAAAAAAAGAAAGGTGCCATTTTTGGGATGGCGATGACAGAGAAACAAGGTGGTTCCGATGTTCGTGCGAATACTACCCGTGCGGAGAAGATTTCTGTCAGGGAAAATGAATTCGTGCTTACAGGGCATAAATGGTTTGTCTCTGCGCCCATGAGTGATGCTTTTTTGATGCTGGCCCAGTTACCAGGTGGCTTGACCTGCTTTTTGGTGCCACGTTTTAAACCGGATGGATCTAAAAACAATTTTTATATTCAACGGCTCAAAAACAAATTGGGAAATCGCTCCAATGCATCCAGTGAGGTGGAATTACTGGATGCGTGGGGTCAGCAGGTGGGTGAAGAAGGACGAGGTGTCCCCACCATTATTGAAATGGTGAATCATACCCGTTTTGATTGTGTCTTGGGTTCTTCTGCCATTATGCGAAAAGCCTTGGTTGAAGCGATTCATCATGCACATCTCCGGGCTGCTTTTGGAAAAAAACTCATCGATCAAAGCTTGATGCAAAATGTGTTGGCAGATTTGGCAATTGAATCCGAGGCGTCCACTGTTTTGGCAATGCGTTTAGCGCGGGCCTTCGATTCCCAGGATCCCCAAGAGCAATCCTTTCGTCGGCTTGCTACCGCCATTTCCAAATACTGGGTTTGTAAGCGCGCTCCTTTCTTTGCGTATGAAGCCATGGAGTGTTTGGGAGGTGCGGGTTATGTGGAAGAGTCGATTTTGCCGCGTCTTTATCGGGAAGCTCCGGTGAATTCGATTTGGGAAGGAAGTGGCAATGTGAATTGTCTGGATGTGTTTCGTGCCATCAAGAAAGATCCCTTGTCCTTGGAAATTCTGTTGAAAGAAATTTCTTTAGTCTCTCATCCTGTTTTAAATGAATATGTTCAAAAGCTTGGAAATGAAATGCGGAAGGTGGAAGAGCAGGAAAATCAGGCGAGAGTCTTGGTGGAAAAAATGGTCTTGGCACTCCAGGCTTCTTTACTCATTAGATATTCTCCGGATTTTGTATCCGATGCCTTTCTGGCGACACGTCTTCGAGGGGAGTGGGGGCATGTTTTTGGAACTCTTCCTGCCAAATCAAGTTTTAAGTCTATTCTTCAAAGGACTTGGTCGGAATAATGGCGCCGCCAACGGCAGCTTAAAAACTCCGGTCTAAGAAATATTTTAATAAATTTAAATAAATTCTATTTCTGTAAGTAACTTTCTCAAAGAGCACGGGCGATAAAATCCCCCATGTTATTCTTACTCTTCATGATGAAGAGTAAATTTATATCAAGGAGAGTTTATGAGCCTCAATAAGCTGTTATCGTTCATGTTTTTCAGCTTTTCGTTTTTGATTTTTTTTCAAGACATTCATGCCGCAGACATTTGTGTAGATACTGCCACAGATGAAGCTATTGTTAGCGTGGCGGATTGTAGTGCGAGTTGTGGAACAGTGGCTCCTTTTTGTTCTTTAAGAGAGGCGATTACAAAAGCAAATTTAACATCGGCAGCAGATAGAATTATTTTTGGGATTCCAGGTTCCGCACCTCATACAATTAGTCTCAATACTTTATTACCTCCGGTTACGAATCCTCTTATGATTGATGGGCTTAATGGCACCGAATTGTTGGCGGGTTCTGCTCCTTCTATTATTCTTCAATCTGGTGCGGTGGCTGCCAATACAGGTTTGGATATTCAAGCCAGTAATACGACCATTGCGGGGATCCAAGTTTTACATTTTTCGGATGATGGAATTAGGATTGCGGGGGCTTCTAGCGTTCAAAATGTAGTGGTGGGTCCGAGCAATGTAATTTCTGGAAATGGAGAAGGTATTCGTATTGGAGAAAATACGGATCATATCACTGTAAAAGGGAATTTGATTGGAACCGATCCTTCGGGAAGCAGTGTGATGGGAAATCAAGGGGGGATTACTCTTACAAACGTAACGCATGATGATGTGATTGGGGGACCTCTTCCGGGAGATGGAAATGTCATTTCAGGTACTGTGACTTATGGTGCAGGATATGGAGGTGTTGGAATTTCGATCGGGGTTTTTAGTCATCATAACATCATCCAAAACAATAAGATTGGAACCGATATTACAGGTACTCTTGCATTACCGAATCAAAAAGAAGGTATTAAGATTTCGCACGGTGGAAGCCAAAATCAAGTAGGTCCTAATAATTTGATTTCAGGTAATGCCAGTCATGGCATTTTAATGGTGCCGCTGCCATTTTCTTTTGACTCTACTGGAAACAAAATCATCGGAAATAAAATTGGTACTGCCCGCAATGGAATAGATGCTTTGGGCAATGATGGTAGTGGAATTTATATTGACGGTGATTCACCTGCGCCTGTCACTCACAATCATGTTTTACAAACTCAAATTGGAGGAACTGTGGGTGTTAGTTTAGGTGGAAGCTGTACGGGAGAATGCAATGTGATTGCTTTCAATCATGGAGATGGAATTTATTTGGCGAATACAAATCAAGATTCCATTTTATCAAATTCCATTTATTCAAATGTGGGCTCCGGGCTGCATTTAAATAGTGCAAATAATGACCAAGTAGCTCCCACTATCTCAGATGCAACACTTTCTGGCAGTGTTTATCATGTAAATGGAGCTTTTACAGGTCTTGCTTCTACCGAACATACTATCCAGTTATTTGCGAATGATACTTGTGATGCTTCTGCAGGAGAAGCAAAACAATTGCTGGCTACCGGTAATTTTACTACCGATGCTTCAGGTAACGGTAGTTTTAGCTTGGATTTGAATGTGATGACAGGAACTGTTTTAACCGCTTCTTCCACTGACAATATTTTAAAAAATACGTCATCATTTTCATCCTGTTTTAATTTGCCCGCTGCCCCCACAACTCCGAGCGCGACTGGTGGATCCGATACAGGAAGTGATACAACAAGCTCGGGTAGAAGCGGTGGTTGTTCCCTTCAAGACCAGAGATCTGTTTCTGTGTTTGGACTTGAAATTCTGTGTATTGCTTATTTTTTTACTTACTGTTGGATGCGTCGGCGATTGGCTTTAGTCTAATTTAAAATTCTGAATAGCGGCTTGTTTCGGCGAGCCGCTATTTACAATTTATAGAAGGATCTTCGCTGTTTTTCTTGGTGTATAATCCATCTGCTCTTACATGAAAATCATAACAGGCTTTTGTCTGAGTGACTTGGACGGTGTCCTTATTAAAAGTAAAAATCAGTGTGCAAGTTCCGTCGGTACTTTCATAAGTTGCCTGGTTTCCTTTGAGATAAATTCCTCCGCAGCTATCTCCTTTGGGAACATTTCCGCTGCGATCGGTTAAATGGAGTTCGGAGAGGACATGAAACTTGATGCGCCCATCTCCAAAGTCAAAAATTTCAAGGGTGTTGTAGCGTTTGTGATGGGAAAGTATATAGGTGCCTGTATAGTTTTGGGCCTTGCTTTCGGGTTCCCCCGCCAGCAAGGGTAGAGTCAGAAGAAAAATTGTGAAGAAAAGGAAAAAGTATCTTTTCATTTTTAATTCCTTTCTAAAGATTCAAATATTTTAGCGATCGCTTGTTTTACTCCGCGGAAATGAGGATGCTGAAGCCCTTTTCTCCCTGCGGATTTCTTTCAAAATTTTGCGCCTCAAAAATAGTGAGTTTAAAATTTTCGCCCACCTTTTTCTCGAAAAGAACTTTGTTCGGTGTTTGCATCGAAGCCAGAGAAACACTATTCTTCTTCAAAATTTCTGTCCAGCTCGGAAGCTTGGGGTCCTTTTCTGCCAAGAAGGGGGAAGAAAAACTGAAACGTGGTTTGGAGGGAAAAGAACCCGTCCTTGTATCCAGCCAATCTCCTTCTATTGTCAATTGGGGTGGCGTAGGATTGTACTTTATCATGTTATAGCGAGGCCTTTCGACATTGCTGGAACTGGGATCAGGATGGGGTGAGTCTCGAAGATATACTGCCCATTCATTGCTCGGGTGCAGGCGAAGTTTCAACGCCGAAGGCCTTGCCGGATTGATCCCTAGCAGTCCAGCGATTTCTATTGCCTCCTTGTCCTGGAAGGCGACTTTTTTTAGGACAGCCTTTGGAAACAGCGCTGCGTTCGATACGGCAAAAGACGCGCAAAGCATGCTCATTACGATCAAGCTGTTCAGGATCTTTTTCATTTTGCCTTTTTCCATTCGGTGATGTCTTCTGAACTGTTATTTTTTGAGCAAAGAGCTTCGATTTTTATGACGGGAAGATAAGAATGAGGGCTCAAGAATTCGAAGTGGAATTGAAGGCGCATAAGTGCGAATTTTGCATGAATTTCAAGGCTTGGAAAATAAAAAAAGCGGTTATCCAAAGGATAACCGCTTTTTTGCTTGTTGAAATGTTTGTTAGCTTCTCTTTCGCAAGGCAACGAAGCTGAATACCGAGAACACTAGGAATAAGGAAGATGCGAAGCTTCCGAGGGACCCTGCTGCGCCGAGATTACAACCGCTGGAACTGGCACCGGTGCTTCCATTATTGTTCCCTCCTGTATTGTTTCCTCCAGTACTGCTTCCTGGAGTGGCGCTTCCCACGATGTCGATTCCGAAGGTGAAGGTATCTGCGTTGGATACCACGTCAATGGGGGTTCCGCTTTCAAGAGGACTCAGGGTCACAGGAGTGACATCTGTTCCGCTTGCGTAAAGCTTTCCATCACTAGGATTATAAGCCGCCAAGAAAGGGTCTGTAAGGGGAGTGGATCCTGTGGCAGTATTGTTTGACGTATTATAAGTTGTAAGGGTTTTGCCGATATGTTCAAGCACATACAAGGTATTGCCATCTGCACTGATTAACAATCCATAAGGTACAGAGTTTGGATCCACTGCAAAAGAAGTGACGCTGTTGTTGCTTGTGCTGATTACTGAAATGGTGGAATCACTAGTGTTTGAAACATATACTTTGCTTCCGTCCGGGCTAACGACGAGCGTGCTGGGTCCGCTTCCGACGTTAACAGTAGCGATAACGGCATTGGTGGAAGTATTGATCACCGATACGGTGTCGTCTGTTTGATTTGCTACATACAAAAGACTGCCATCTGTATTAAGCGCGAGACCTTGAGGTCTTTCTCCCACTGGAATACTTGTCCCGGTATCCGTATCGTTCGTGGCATTAATGATGTTGATGGCGTTTTTTCCAGAATTGCTAACATAAGCTTTGCTGCCATCGGGTGAAAAAACCACGAAGTCACAGCCGTTACCTGTGCCTGAGAGAGTGATGTTGCTTACTGTATTGGAAGCTACATCGATTACCGAAATACTTCCTTCAACGTTGGGTGTGTTTACTAAATCTCCTTGGTTCGCGACATATACTTTTGTTCCATCAGGACTTACTTTGACAGCTCGCGGAAAAGTTCCCACCGTTAAAGTATTTGTGAGTGTTCCACTTGCAGTATCTATGACAGCCACTTTATTTAGGAATGGCATAGATGTATATAAGTTAGGTGAGGCATGTGCAGTCGAGATGAGTGCACATAAAGAGAGTGCTACTCCCAATATTTTTTTCATGTGTTCCCCCAGTAAATAAGGTTGTTGGTTGTTATTATGTGGGGAGCTTTTTAAGGAAAAATCTGAGATTTTGTCCAGAGTTTTGTGTGCTTATTTTATAGTCTTTATAGTCGGGCAATAAATTTTGTCGAGGATTTGATCAGTCGAATTTTATGTCTAAAAGCCTTCGAAAGATTAGTGCTGGTAAGGGTGTCTTTCTTTTTCCCGCTGGCAAGGACTTTTCCTGCTTTTAAAATCAAAATGTGTTTGAAGAGGGGACTAATTTCTTCCACATGATGAGTGACTAAAATCAGGGTAGGAAAATTTTTTCTACGAAGAAGTGAATCGAGAAATTTTAAAAAGTTGTCACGAGCTACCAAATCCATACCTGCACAAGGTTCATCCAAAATCAGGATTTTATAATCAGCCATGAGGGCCCGCCCGATGAGGATGCGTTGGCGTTCGCCTTGAGAAAGCTGGATCCAAGTTCTATCTTCGAGATGAGAGGCTTTTACAAGTTTGAGAATTTTTCGCGCTTTTTGGAGGTCTTTCTTGGGAATCTTGCCCCAATAATTGATCATGGCTTCTTTACCACTGATCACTAGCTTTAGAGCTGTTTCATCCGGCTGTATCATAGAATGAATTAGAGTGCTGACAATTCCCACTTTTTTTCGAAGTTCTCGCCAGTCACTTTGACCATAAGTTTGGCCGAGCACCGTCATTTCTCCAGAGCTGGGTGTGACGTAGCCGGTGAGCGCTCCCAACAAGGTGCTCTTGCCGGAGCCATTGGGCCCTAAAATCACCCAATGTTCGCCTTTTTGGATTTTCCAATCGATTCCCTTTAAAATGGGAATTTCTCGCCAGAGTTTTAAATCTTGTATGGTGAGGATGTATGGATGTTGTTTCATATATACTAAAGAAGGGCTCATTCATGAATTGCCCCACAGATTCTTAAGGTTGACAGGCTTCCAAAGTTCCAGTTAAAAGCCCAGTACTCAAGGCGGAGTCGAAAACCATCCCTTTCAATTATTAATATTCTAACTGTCAGGGATGGCACCTCACATTTAAAAATCAGATGAAGGAAAGGTGCCATGAATACAAAACAATCTTTAGAAGCAGCACAAACCTTACTTAAACATGTCGGTAAACATTTAGCCCAAAAAGCCAGTGATGGAAAAGAAATTTCCACTGCAAAGCTCGATACTTTCCAGAATGTGGCCTACGATTTGGCCTGGATCGCTTCCGAAGTGTATGCCGCCGGTGAATTGATCGCCTACGCTGAAAAAAATCCTGGCGAAGTCGAAAAAGCTTTAGCGGAACTTTTTACGGCCGAGATGCTCAGCAATTTTTCGAATAAAGTAAGCTATCGTTTCCATGATTTTGGTGTGGATAACGATATTTTACATGCGACTATCTGGAAACCTGAAGTAACCAAAGATGTTGAAACCGCTTTGAGTTCTCAAAATTATTCCCGCGTTGCAAAACTTGTTCACGATAAAGGTGCAGGAACTTATGGTTTGGATGAAAATCATGCGATGTTCCGCGATACCTTTAAAAAGTTTGCCGAAGATGTGGTGATGCCGCTCGCAGAAAAAGTGCACCGCCATGATGATTTGATTCCCTCGGTGATCATCGATGGTTTGAAAGAAATGGGCTGCTTTGGTTTGTCCATTCCCCAAAAATTTGGTGGTTTTCAAGACGACGCCAAGCCCGATAACACCGGGATGTGCGTGGTGACTGAAGAACTTTCCCGCGGTGGTTTGGGAATCGCAGGCTCTTTGATTACGCGCCCTGAAATTTTATCCAAAGCCATTCTCAAAGGCGGAACCGAGGAACAAAAAGCAAAATGGCTTCCGCTCCTTGCCACCGGTGAACGCATGGCAGCCGTGGCAGTTACTGAGCCCGATTTCGGTTCTGATGTGGCGGGTATGAAAGTAAATGCAAAGCCTCAAGAGTTGAATGGTAAAAAAGGTTATGTGATTAATGGTGTGAAAACCTGGTGTACTTTTGCAGGATATGCAGACACCTTGATGGTTTTGTGTCGCACCAATCCCGATATGAGTTTGAAGCACAAAGGAATGTCGATTCTCATCGCGGAAAAACCCCGCTTTGAAGGTCATGAGTTCAAGTATGACCAGCCTGCAGATCAAGGCGGCGGGCACATTGAAGGAAAAGCGATTCCCACCATTGGATATCGCGGCATGCATTCTTATGAAGTGGCCTTTGAAAACTATTGGGTGCCCGAAGAAAATTTGGTCGGTGGAGAAGCGGGTCTTGGAAAAGGTTTTTATCTGCAAATGGAAGGTTTTGCGGGTGGACGTCTCCAAACCGCAGCCCGTGCGATTGGGGTAATGCAAGCAGCACTGGAAGCCGCGATCCGTTATTCGAATGAAAGAAAAGTTTTTGCAAAACCCATCTTCGATTACGGTATGACCCAGTTTAAAATCGCCCGCATGGCGGCTTTGGTTCAAGCCTGCCGCCAAGCTACTTTTCATGCTTGCCAATTGATGGATGAGCATAAGGGCGCCATGGAAGCTTCACTCGTAAAATTCTACGCCTCCAAAGTGAGTGAGTGGGTCACCCGAGAAGCCCTTCAAATTCATGGTGGTTATGGTTACGCGGAAGAATACGCCGTGAGCCGCTACTTCGTGGATGCGAGAGTTTTCTCAATTTTCGAAGGTGCTGAAGAAGTTCTCGCACTTCGAGTCATCGCGCCTGCATTGTTGAAGCAGTATCTTTAAAAGAAGTAGATACTTTTTTACTTCATTATTTCTTTTTGGAAATTTTTCATCCAATCTTTCTCTTCCTTTTTTCCAGTTATACGTTGGTTTTAAAATCTAACGTATAATTACCACCCTTGACATTGTAACTGTATTTAGTTACACATTATAAATGTCAGATCTTGACGAAATTTTGGAAAAAATCAGGCGAGGAGGCGTGCTTAAATTAAAAGAAGTAGAGCAGGTTCTGGAAGTCTGGGGTTATATACGAAGATCTGGTAAAGGCAGCCATCAAAATTGGAAGCATCCTCATTTGCCTAAAATCTTAACGATAGCGACTCATGGTAAAGAAGTTCCTCGCTACATCACGCGAGAGTTAAGAAAATTATTGGAGACTTTATGAACGTGAGCGAAAAGAGATTTACTCTCTTTGAGCGAACAAGAACAGGGGTGCGGGGATGACCATAGGGAATCCCCGATCTTATGGAGAGAAAAATGAAACACAAATATAAAATTGATCTTATTTGGGATGAAGAGGATAAAATTTATGTGGCTCGCGTTCCTGAGTTAGATGGTTGTATGTCTCATGGTAAAACTGAGTTTGAAGCCCTCAAAAATGTGCAAAAGGCGATCGAAGGTTGGATAAAAACCGCAAAACAATTTAAAATGAAAATTCCAGAACCTCTACCCACTCGAAAATTTTCTGGCAGTTTTAATGTTCGTGTTCCCAAGGAAGTGCATCAAAGTCTTGCTCTAAAGGCACTAGAGGAGCATGTGAGTTTGAATCACCTTGTTTCAAGAATTCTAGGAAAGGCAGTATAAAATTTTTCCATTAATTCGCAGCCTGAATCTCTTTCACATCGATCAAAAACGGCGTGTGGTGATGTCCGGTTACTTGCGGTGTTAAAACGCCTTCTACACGCACTCGTTCTTTCAACAAATTTCTGTTTTTATAAACTGCTGGATCAACGATGAGTTGGAAGGAATGCATTAGGCCTTCTGTTGAGATGCAAATTGGGTGGGTGGATTCGAAGATCCAATAAGTTTCTGCTTTGTCACCTTTTTTAATGCTTTCATAGTTGGGTGGTCCGGGAAAGGTTTGGGAATGAATTGTTCCCACGAGGCGAACATAGGCATCTTCGCTGAGGCAAGGATTATCTTCCGCGGCGTAGCTTCTGCTTATACCCACAAACAGGCCTAGAATTAGAAAAAACAACAAGGCTAATTTTTTTAAAACCCCTAGGGACATCCTTTTATCTCGCTTGACCCCTTTCAAAAATCTTCTTATGGAGGGGATCGTATTGCATTTGGATATAAAATAATTATTTTTTGAAAGGATTCCTTATGTCCACTAAAATCCCTTATCCCAAGTTTATTGAAAAAGCACCGAGTTCTGAAATCAAACTCGATCAAGTGAAAAAACTCAACTACGGTCGCGTTCTTGAAGATTTGGAAGAAGGTGAAGTTTTTTGTCATCCCCGTGGAATTACGATTACCAAAGGTTTTGCCATCGATTTTGCGACTACCTTCATGGAAACCAATCCCCTCTATTTGAATAAGGAATATGCCAGGGCGCATGGCTTCAAAAATTTGGTGGTTTCACCCTTGTTGGTGATGAATATTGCACTTTCTTTGGGTGTTCAAAATGATTCTGAGAAAGCGATTGCGAATTTGGGTTATTATAATGTCTGTTTTGTAAAACCCGTTTATCCCGGAGATACTCTGCGTTCGATGACGAAAGTCTTGAAGAGGGATATGAAAGAAGGGGGCAAACCGGGCATTGCGACGATTCGTACCATCGCTCTTAATCAAAATGAAGAATTGGTTTTGCAATACGACCGTAAAATCATGGTGGCTCCTGCCGGAAAGAAAACGGATGCTTCCACGATTGCCAATCAGCCTTTTCCTGAAATGGCGGAACCCACGATGGAAATTCCCGCTTTTGCAAAATCATTTCCCAAAAACCTGACCGGTACTCGCACTTATTTTGAAAATTTTAATGTGGGCGATATTTTGGTGCATGCCAATGGTCGAACCATTACCGATGAACATTATGCCTGGACTTACAAAGTGATGAATACGCATCCTCTGCATTTTGATCGTCTTTACTCGACTGCTCGTACCGGTGCTATGAGCGGTGAGCCCATTGTTTATGGTGGATTGGTTTTTGCTTGGTTGGCGGGTTTGGCTTCACGCGATACCACTGAAAATGCACTGTTAGATTTTGGATACACCGAAGGTTATCACACTCAACCTGCGGTGAGCGGAGATACGGTAGCTGCGATTTCCCGAGTGCTTTCGAAAGAAGAAGGGCCTGCAGGAACGAATGCAGGCATCATTACTTTTCAGCTCATCGGTGTGAAAAATATCCGTGCAGAACAGGCATTGGAAAAATTCGGCGCCGATCTTTTCATCAAAGAAAATGATAAGAAAAAACTTGGCAAGGAAAAGATTCCCGAAAAGATTTTTGAAATTGAGAGAAGGGTGTTAATTAAAAAGCAACTTTAATAAGAAGTGTTGCGATAAGTTTGTCCAATTATTTCGATGATGAAAATTTTTTCATCATCATAAAGAAGGGGTGCACGATGCGTTTTTGTATTCGAATTTTTTCTTTTTTGATTTTTTCACTGCCTATAATTTCTCAGGCAGCTACTTTCAATGTGACTGATTCCACAACATTTCAGGCAGCTCTTACTTCGGCAGCAAGCAATGGACAAGATAATACGATTAATCTTGCGGCAGGAACTTATGTTGCAGCTTCAACTTTTAGTTTTACCAGCCTTCAGGCTACTGCTTTGACGATCGTGGGTGCAAATGCTGCCACCACAATTATTGATGGGGCGAATTTGGTACAACCTTTATTGATTTCTAATGCGGGAAATATTGAATTGGATAATGTGACGGTTCAAAATGGGGATTCAGGTTCAAATCCAGGTGGCGGTGCTGCTATTGTAAATGCTGCTTCAGGGACTATCACGGTAAAAAATAGTATATTTAATAACAATACTGCTTCTAATAATAACGTTGGTGGACTTTATGTTGTTTGCACCACATGTAATATTGTTGTTTCAAATACTACTGTTTCAAGTAATAAAACCAGCACTCCAACGGGTGTTGTTGGGGGAGTCGGAATAGTTTCTGTTTCAGGAAATGTAACTTTTTCTAACAATACCGTGACAAACAATATTTCTGCCGGAGATGATTCGAGTTCTCCAAAAGTCTACGGTTGTGGTGGGTTTTATTTGCGCGGTCAAGTAGTGACATTTACTGGTAATACCATTCAAGGCAATCAATCAACTTTTGATGTGGGTGCTGGACATGTGATGGCTTCGAATGGTGTGGAATTTACTCAAAATACGGTGAAACAAAATTCTGCCACGAAAAATTTGGGAGGAGTTATAGTCCATGTTACTGGAGGAAATGCAAACTTTTCAAATAATACTATTGATTCCAATACAGCTCAACTCATTGCAGGTGGTTTTGAACTTGCAGGAGAAGGTTCCGGTACAATTACTTTCGATTCAAATATGATAACAAATAACATAAGTAACACTTCAGATCCCAATGCAGGAGTTGGAGGTGGTGCTGTTGCATTTGGAGGCTATTCTGGTTCTGTTACCAACAACTTGGTGATTGGAAATAAGGCACCTAATTCAAGTTTTGGAGGTATTTATATTATTGATTCGGATGGGCAGACCATAAATGTTGTCAACAATACGGTAACTAATAACTCTGCGAGCGGAACTTCGGGCGGTGTGGCTCTTTCGACTAATAATGCTTCTGATGTGATTAATTACTACAATAATATTTCTTTTGGTAATACGGGATCTCCTGGAAAAGATATCTTTGTGAGTCAATTTGCTGGGAGTACTCTTAAATTGTTCAATAACGATTTTTCTGAATTATGTTTTGGAGGAGGTGCTTGTGATCCGACGGTGTTGGGTGCTAACCAAGGTGCCAATATCAATTCCGATCCTCTTTTTGTGAATGCAGCAGGAAATGATTATTATCTTCAAAGTAGTTCCCCTGCTTTAGGGACGGGATTAGTTACCGCTCCAGGTATTCCTTCAACGGACTTCGCAGGCAATGCCCGTGTGGTGGATGGAAAAGTGAATATGGGAGCTTTTCAAGATCCTCCTCCCACCCCAACTCCTTCCAGTGGTAGTGGCGGTTGTGCCTTAAACGCTTCTTCTGAAAAAAATGTGACCTGTTTTCTCCTGTTTTTGGCTTTGGGTGTTCTGCCTTTTTGGAAGATGAGAAAAGTATAATATGAAATTCTCGGGAACTTTCCCGAGTTTCATGCCAACAAAAACAATCCAATGTTCCGGCCCCAAGGGGCCGAGTTTTTGTAGGTATAAAAAATCATGAGAGTTTTTCAAAAAACGCCGGGGCACTTTGTCCCGGCGTTTTTGTTTCTATGTCTTCAAGACTCTGGACTAGATCCGGGGTCTCGTGAGTTTGAGTGGGAGACCCCGGCTCGGGGGCCGGGATGACGAAAGTTTTACCCCTAGTTTTTAGGACGCAACTGGGTGTTGATTAAGAAGAAACCTTTTTAATTTGAAGCCGATAATTCCCGTCGGGCACCTCGAGAAGGCTTTGCCCATGGGAATTTTAGATCTTTTATTTTCACCCACACATTTTTTTCGAAGTATTGAACATCCTTTGGTTCCTCTAAGACCCAGGTCTTTGTTTGATTTTGCGGAAGTTTCCTTTCAAAGAAACTTGACTTTTCAATTAAATCCTCAATCCAGGAGTGGCGTTTCGCTGCGATCTTCGCGTGATTTTTATAGGCACCTGAGATGGTTTGAAGGTCCTGATTCAAATAATGTATCACGATGTATTCCTCCTCGGGAGTATTTTGATTTTGAAGAGGGTGTAATTCAAGCTGGGCCTCCCAGTCCTCCCCAACAAAATTGCTTTAGCGGAATTTTGCCAGATCAGTATGGTTGGTTTGATTCCTACTTATCAATGCCAGGCTCTTCAAGAATTGCAAAAACTTATCGTCCTGATGTGGAAACTTGTGCTTTACGCCCCCTTGTTGTTTGCTTCCACGGAACGGGTGGTGGTTCTGATAGCTTAAGCAATGATTTATTCAATGAGGATGAAGTTCATAGAGTATTTGGAAATCATGCGATCATTTTTATTTTGGAAGCGCGGGATTATATGCCTGAGGATTGGGAACATTGGGGATTTTCTTACACGCGCTTTTGGAATACAAGTTCCGACCGAGGAGACCACAATAGGGATATTTTGTTCGTGGATGCGCTTATCCGTGCAGCCATTCGGGATTACGGAGCAGATCCACGTCGTGTGTATTTAATGGGCCATTCGAACGGGGGCTTTGCCGCGACTCAGGTGGGAATTGCCTTAAGAGATTTGGTTCGAGGGGTTGCGGTGAGTTCTGCAGGTTGGGTGGAACATCCGCCAAAAAGGAGAATGATTTTTGACAGTACCGATTGTGGAACAATTTTAGAACGGGGACGGGATTATTTTTCTCGGGTGGATTCCCGCTTTCCGTTTCCGCGCCCCTTCAGTGCTTTTCCTCAAGATGGAGGTCCCGCTTTTTTCCTGCGTGGTGATTCTCTGGATCCGGATGTGAGTGCTTATTACAGCTGTGTCTTTGATCAAGAACTTCGGGATCATGGATTTGAAGTCAAAACCCAAATTATTAATTGGCGGAATCCGGATAATCCTTCAGAAGGTTATCATTTTGTGGACAGGGCTTTTTTGAGGGATGCGTGGGAGTATCTCAGTCATTTAGAACCGAGATGATTTCAGCCTTTAAAATGAAAGAATAGAAAGGCTCCCAAAAGAATTAACGCAGTGAAAAATACTCCCACAAAAAATAACAGCGTGGATTGCGTGGAGCTGTTTGCAATCTTTTCATGTAAGGGATTTTTATAAGGGGATGTAGAGCTGTTAAAAATATCTAGTTTGGAAGAGTTTTGAATAGAAGTGTCTGTACTGTTAATATCGATCGAAGTGGAATTTTGGGAGTTATTGTAAATATTTTTGAAAGTTTCCATGAATCCAGCTTTGCCCTCAAAAATATCGGGAACACCATTCTGATCTTTGTCCCCTAGGACTTTGTTGAGTTTTTCGAAGGCTTTTTTGGCCTCGGGAGGCAATTCTTCGAACGAATTATATTCTTTGCCTTGAAATGAAATTTTAGTGTTCATGGGCTCTCCTGCCTTGAAATGTCCTTAAAATTTATCCAAAAATGAAGAAGATGACAAAGAGTATTTGCGCGGAAATATTTTGAATTCCCTTGCCTCTTCATTCGTTTTTCAGCAAGAATTCTTTCGAATTTAAATTTATTTGGGAGGATTCATGCGCTTTTTTCTAAAGTTTACTTTAGCTTTTTCTTTTTTACTTTTTCCTTTGCTTGTTCAAGCCGCTCCTCCCGATTGCGCAACGCCTGTTACGTTTACCGTCACAAACAATCCCTCAGACACTTGTAATTGCACTACTCATGACAACTGTAGTTTGTCGGATGCAATTTATTTTGCGAGAGGGCAGAGTCAGGATTCTATCATTAATATCCAGTCTGGTACTTACAATATTGCAAGCACGCTTTTTTATGATTCGACTTCTGATGCAACACTCACCCTTCAAAAAGATCCTTCAGCGACTGAGGCGGTTATTTTGGATGGAGGAGGTCTGGTTCAAATTTTAAAAATTGTTTCTCATGCGGATCTCACCATTCAAGGAATCACTTTTCAAAATGGTGCTTCAGGAGATACGAATGGCGGTGCTCTTTCACTGGAAGGTCATGTTTTTAATGTTCCAGCGGATGTTTTTACTTTTATATTAAAAGATTGTGTTTTTGATCATAATACAGCGGTGGGAGCCAATGGGGGTGCCATGGCGATCGATGTGCGTTCACACGATGCACTGACTCTCAAAATGACGGGCAACATTTTTAAAAACAATAGTGCCCTGTCTTCAGGGGCCATAGATGCAGAAATGGGTAAAACAAGCGGCCCCTCTACACTTTATGCAGTGGGAAATCAGTTTATAGGGAATACCGCTACTTTAGCTGCAGGCGCTTTTTATTTTGATCCCTTTGGAACTGCTACTTTTCAAGACAATCTTGTTCAAGGAAATAAGGCAGAAGGAGACTTTCTGGGAGGGGGAGAGTTGGATGCTCTGGATATCGTCTTTACAGGGAATACGATTCTTCAAAATACTACTGTCTCAGATGTGGGAGGGATATTTTTGAACTGGAATAGTGGCGATGCGCTTGTTGAACACAATACTTTTCAAGAAAATCTTTCAGAGGGCAGTTTTGGTGGATTACTTCTAAATGCTTATTCAGAGGGAAAACTCACCTTTAATGCAAATGAATTTATAAAAAATCAAGATGACTCTAGCAGCCAGCGGGGCGGAGGCGCTTATATTTTTTTCAATACTGCGAGTGGAAGCGCAGATATTACGAATAATATTTTTTCTGGAAATATTGCGGAAGAAGAAGCGGGAGGATTAGGGCTGCAATTTGATCAAGGGCCTTATACTGCCAATATTACTAATAATACGATTGTTCAAAACACCACGGTGAATGAAAAAAATCTTCCCATTAGTGCGGGGGGCGGGATTGCCGTGAGAGCTTTTAATTATGTGGATGCGGTTACCTTGAACCTTTACAACAACATTATTTATGGAAACACCACGAACACTGCTTCGAGCGGACAAGATTTTCTCTTAATTAATTTTGATAATTTTTACGCGGTAAATTTAAATGTGTTCAACAATGATTTTAATTTTGACGAGTTTTGCTTGGTGAGTGATGAGCATGGCTATAATAATGGTAGTGCCACCTTCGTTTGCGGTTTAGAAAATAGTTTTGTCACGAGTTCGGGTACAAATATTAATAATCAAAATCCAGATTTTGTGAGTGGGACTTTTTATCTTTCTTATTCTGATCCGGTTTCTCAATTGATTGGAATGGGAGATGTCGCTGCTCCAGGCATTCCCGCAGAAGACTTTGCGGGACAGTCGCGTGTGGTGGATGGAGCAGTAGACTTAGGTGCTTATGAAGGCTCTGCACCTTTGTTGAGTGTAAATTCGAACAACTTGAATTTTCCATCGGATGGAAACATTCAAACTCTTATCCTTACCGATACAGGAACTCATGATTTAACAGTGAATGATATTTCTTTTTCAGATACGACGAACTTTAATTTTGCAGATTCTGCCTATACTTCACAAAGTTTGAGAAGGGTTTCAACGAGTGGAAGTGTTTGTCCGAGCCTTCCTTTTACTTTAGCGCCGAACGTTTCTTGTACGGTGGCTATTCTTTTTACAGCGTCTGACCCTAATTCCATTGAAACGGATACGGCAACTTTGACAATCACTTCTAATGATCCCGTAAACGCGGCATCCACTGTGACTTTAACAGGGACAAATAATGGTGGAAACTTGAATGGTGGAGGCTGTGTCTTGGGTTTAGGAAATAGCTCTTCTTCAATGCAAATTTGGATTTGGATGAATCTTTGCTTATTCCTTGTTTGTCGCATTTTTCCTCTACGAATAGGTGCTTGACCCATTGCGTAAAACCTCATAAACACTGAAGGCTCGACCGCTTCGGCTCATCTGGGTCGAAAATGCTATAGATGGATAAAAATGGAGTCATAAACCATGGCGATTAAACGTGATGATCCTTGGTTGATGAGGACCTATTCAGGTCATAGCTCAGCCAAAGCTTCGAATGAACTTTACAAAACCAACCTTTCTAAAGGTCAAACCGGTCTTTCGGTAGCTTTCGATTTACCCACTCAAACGGGTTACGACTCGGATCATATTTTGGCACGAGGAGAGGTCGGAAAAGTGGGAGTACCGATTTCTCATATCGGAGACATGAAAACTCTTTTTCAGGATATTCCCCTGGAAAAAATGAATACTTCGATGACGATCAATGCGACAGCGGCCTGGTTGCTTGCCTTGTATATTGCGACCGCGGAAGATCAAGGGGCAAATCGCAAACTTCTTCAGGGAACCACTCAAAACGATATTATTAAAGAATATCTTTCTCGCGGTACCTATGTGTTTCCTCCCGAGCATTCTCTTCGCCTGATTGTCGACATGATTTCTTACACCGTGAATGAAGTGCCCAAATGGAATCCGATTAATATTTGTAGTTATCATCTTCAGGAAGCAGGAGCGACTCCGGTTCAGGAAATTGCCTACTCCCTGTGTAATGCAATGGCGGTGCTTGATGCAGTGAAAGCTTCCGGAAAAGTTCCGACGGATGTTTTCCCAAAAGTAGTCGGTCGTATTTCTTTCTTTGTGAATGCAGGCATTCGTTTTGTGGAAGAACTTTGCAAGATGCGAGCTTTTGTAAAACTTTGGGACGAAATGACTCACATACGCTATGGTGTAGAAGATCCCAAGTATCGAATTTTTCGCTATGGTGTGCAGGTGAATTCCTTGGGGCTTACCGAACGTCAACCCGAAAATAATATTGCGCGTATTGTTTATGAAATGCTTGCTGTGACGTTGTCAAAAGATGCCCGAGCGCGTGCGATTCAATTGCCTGCCTGGAATGAAGCTTTGGGTTTGCCGCGTCCCTGGGATCAACAGCTTTCTTTGCGCATGCAACAGATTCTTGCTTATGAAACCGATCTTTTGGAATGCGGAGATATTTTCAATGGATCTCATGTGATTGAAGCAAAAGTGAATGAGTTGGTGGAAGGTGCAAAAAAAGAAATCGATAAAATTCAGCAGATGGGTGGAGCAATCAAGGCAATTGAAACGATGAAGCAGGCCTTGGTGGCTTCTCATGCAGAACGTGTCCGTCGTATTGAAGCAGGGGATTTAAAAGTAGTGGGCGTAAATTGTTTCAAGGAAGCAGCGCCTTCTCCCTTGATGTCCGGCGAAGACGAAGGAATTTTGAAAGTCGATCCGAAATCCGAAAAAGATCAGATTGCAAGCTTGCAGGCCTACAAATCAAAACGCGATGAAGCGGCTGTGAAAAAGGCTCTCGAAAATTTGAAACAGGTGGCGAAGAGTCAGGAAAACATTATGCCTGCCTCTATTGCCTGCGCGCATGCGGGCGTGACGACCGGCGAATGGGCCTTTGCTTTGCGCGAAGTGTTCGGTGAGTTTCGTGCTCCCACTGGGGTTTCGGGTGTGAAAATGGCGAGTACCACCGAAGAAATTGAAAAGGTACGTGCGAAGGTAAAAGATTTTGAGTCTAAAAAAGGTGAAAAGCTTCGAATCCTGGTGGGAAAACCAGGACTCGATGGTCATAGCAATGGTGCTGAACAAATTGCGGTGCGTGCACGTGATGTAGGGATGGAGGTGATTTATCAAGGGATTCGTTTGACCCCCCAACAAATTGCAGAATCTGCCTTGCAGGAAGGCGTTCATCTGGTGGGTCTTTCGATTTTGTCTGGCTCTCATTTGGAGCTGATTCCAGAAGTCCTTCGATTGATGAAGGAAAAAGGTTTGGAGAAAGTTCCGGTGGTGGTCGGTGGAATTATTCCCGATTCCGATGCGAAGATGCTTCGAGAAAAAGGGGTAGCACGCGTTTATACCCCGAAGGATTTTGAATTGAACAATATCATGAGTGAAATGGTCGATGTGGCGATTGCTGCTCGATAAAATTATTTAAAGAGGAGAAATTATGGCTAAAGATTTATACGAACTTGGTGAAATTCCCCCCTTGGGAGAAGTTCCCAAACAAATGTATGCGCAAGTGATTCGACCTTCTCGGTTTGGCGAGCCCACGAAGGCTTTTCAACAAGAAGTGATCGACGTGCCTGAAATCGGCGATGATGAAACTTTGGTTTACGTGATGGCAGCCGGTGTTAATTACAACAACGTTTGGGCGGCCTTGGGAATTCCCGTGAACGTCATCGGTGCTCGCAATAAAGCCGGTGAAAAAGAAGAATTTCATATCGGGGGTTCAGACGCTTCTGGCGTGGTTTGGAAAGTCGGAAAAAATGTAAAGAATGTAAAAGTGGGTGATGAAGTGGTTATCCATTGCGGAATGTGGGATATCCATGATCCTGCAATCAAGAATGGTACCGATCCCATGTACATTCCTTCGTATCGTATTTGGGGATATGAAAGTAACTGGGGAAGTTTTGCCCAGTTCACAAAAGTTCAGGCTCATCAATGCGTGCCCAAACCCAAGCATCTTTCTTGGGAAGAAGCTGCAGCTTACATGTTGGTGGCCGCAACCGCTTATCGTAAGTTGACCCGTTGGCAAGAACATGAAGTTCGCAAGGATGACGT
>CAYPXN010000056.1:0-17417 GCA_964414715.1 uncultured Pseudomonadota bacterium
CCACAATTTTTCAGAACGGATATTTTGTGTGGAATTAATCTCTTTCAAACCCATCGGAGATGTCACATTAATTTCAGTAAGCTTCTCACCAATCAAATCAATACCCGCGAAATCAATTCCGTAGCGCAACATTACCAAGCCCACTGCTTTCGAAATTTCTTTTTCCCGAACACTCAAAGAACATTTCTTGAGAGAACCTCCACTGTGCAAATTGGCACGATGAGAACCTTTTGAAGGAATGCGGGCAAAAGCTCCCAAGATTTGTCCTCCCAAAAGAATCACCCGTTTATCCCCTTTTTGAACTGCCGGCAAAAACTCCTGACAAATCACATATTGATTCCCGTGAGGGTTCAGAGCTTCAAAGGCAATCTGAAGATTGGAGTCTTGGGGAGAAAACTTAAACACCTGTCTCCCTCCAGAACTGTTGAGGGGTTTTAAAATGACCCCTTTTTTGAAGTTTGTTGAAAAGGCCTTCGCCTCTTCCCAAGAACTCGTAATACAGGTTTTGGGAATGTATTCCGGAAACCAAAAAGGAAACACTTTTTCAGAAACCGCAGCAATTCCCACCGGATCATTCATCATGTAAACACGTCCCCGAAGCTGTCCCAGCAGGTAAAGGTGTTGAAGATAAGTCAGATCAAAAGGCGGGTCCTTTCGAAGAAAAATCGCCTTGGCTTTACTTAACTCGAAATGAAGCTTTTTCTTTATTTTATAAAAAGGCCTTCTTCCTACCCCAAAAATCTCGATTTCAGAGCCTTCTGCCCAAAGTTCCATCCCTCTGGAGTTCTTCAAAGAAAGATTTGGCAGTGTGGCCGAAAAAATGCCATAACCCCGGGCCTGAGCTTCTTTCATCATGAATAGGCTCGTTTCCCCGTCTGGATTAAAAGAATCCAAGGGGTCTGAAATAAATACAAAATAAGGTTTTTGGTTTTTCATGCAAAAGTTCAATGTAAAAAAATCACAACGACTGGATCTCTACATCAAAGAAGCTGCAAAGCTTTCACGTAAAGAAGCCAAACGTTTGATCGATGCCGGCAGAATATTTGTCAACGATCGCAAAGTCATTATTGCATCGTGGGAGCTGGAAACCGGCGATCAAGTGAGTATTCAGGGAGAAAAGGATAACACTCCTCTTCGAGAGCTCGCAAAGAATTATTTTCTAAAAGTTGTTTATGAAGATCCGGATATTTTAGTCGTCGAAAAGGATTCAGGGGTTCCTTCAGAACCCAGTCCCGGAGCCTTAAAGCCCGACCTTCCGGAAATTGTCTATCAATATATCAAACGTAAAAATCCCAAAATCACGCACCCCACTGTGGTGAAATTGCATCGTTTAGATCAGGCAACCAGTGGACTCATGGTGTATGGAAAAAGCGCCAAAGCCTATCCTTTATTAGAGGATTTCAAAAAACATCACATCTTGAGAAGCTATCTTGCACTGGTAGAAGGACGGGTAAAAAAAGAACAAGGCCAGATGAATGAACCTCTTTTAAAACTTGCCCAAAAACGGGGCGAAAAAATGAAAGTCGCCAAACTCTCGGAAGGAGCAAAGCCGGCCCTTACAGACTACCATGTGTTACAACGTTATCCACAACACACTTTACTGCAAGTAAACTTGCAAACAGGCCGAACTCATCAGGTAAGAGCACATCTCGCTTACATGGGACATCCGATTGTAGGAGATTTTGTATACGGTAAAAACCCAAAAAACAAATCCATGGGAGCCATTGCCTTGCATTCCAGCGAGCTAGGCTTCACACATCCGGTGACACACAAAAAACTCAAATTCAAATCAAAGCCGCCGAAACACTTTCGTAGCTTGATCGAAAAACAAATTAAAAAAAGTGCGGGTTAATTTGAACGCCCACCAACGCAAGCCCCTAATAGGACGCGTTCACTTCTCGGGTGGTGTTCGTAATAATCACAACATTCGGTTGGGTAACGGAAGCGCCCCCCATTTTTACAGTTACATTATAAGTGCCGTTAGGAAGGGTTTTTACCTGGTTGGGATGAAAACTGCTGATGGTTTTTCCATCCAAAGTTGCCACATCGACCATATCTTTATTGGGATTAGGGCTTGTCACTTTTAGATTACCATAACCGGTCACTTTCACATCGGTTCGTTCGGTAGGTTGAATGGTAATTTGGCTTGTCCATTCTCCTTCTTGCAGTTTAACTTTTAGAGAATATTCACCCACGGGAATTTTAATGGTTTCATTAGGCTTGAAGGTCTGCTGATAATCAATTCCTGCATCCCGGTTTTTGTCTTTGACCATTTTGATCTCACAAACATCCGTAGGAAGTGGGGTTTGCACCATTAACTGACCGTACTTTCTTTCCGCACGGGGAGCCACAGGATCTAAAGCCCAGACATTTTGCAAAGCTGCCATTACAAAAACAAAAACATACAGGATCTTTCTATTTTTCATGCCCTCTCCTTACACCTTCTCGACAATGTCTTCTTTCATAATTTGCAAATCTCCATCCTGCACAAAGCCACGGGTGGGAATTTTAGGTACCATCACCAGGTTATTTCTTTGGAGATCTTCAAAAGTTTTATTTGTTTTACTTTCATTTTTATCCTGTCGGGTGAGATGCCATCGGCCATTGGGTCCACATAACACAATTTCCGACTTTCCTTTTGAACCCATCAAATTACTGATCACCCGATAAATGTGCGCTTTGTCTTTTTTAACAGGAAGAGCATCCACCTCATTGTAAGCCTTAGACATAAAGACCATGTAAGAGTATTTCAAAAACTTGTTATCGTTTTTCAAAATTTTATCCAGAGAGCCGATAAAATCGGGTTTTTCCCAATCTGAATAAAAATGACACCAATCCCGATTTGTGGATGCCAACATAGGACAAGGCTTTGTATGCAAACAAGGCGCATATACAGAAAGGGATTTGCGGCTGAGTATATTATCTCTCAGCTCCATGAGATCGCGTGTATTCCTTTGGAGTGCAGGCTCTACAATCACCAAATAGCCCTCGGGTGAAAGATGACGCTGATAAATTTTTTCCAAAAACTTTACTTTTTCTTCTGCAGAAGAACTTTTCCATTCATTCAAGAAATTAGACACTACAATCAAATCATACTGATCATTTTTCAAAAGAGTGTCCGGCTTCCCTCGACGCAAATCAAAAGTTCTGGCCTGATGAAAAAGCCGAATATTATATCCCTTGGATTTTAGATTCTTGACCATTTCCTCATGAAGATTCTGGGCATCCCGAACAATATGATAATTTTGATCGAGAGAAAGGAGATGCACTTCATGTTTCTCGGATTTGCTCGCACCGTCTCGGCGTGTGAGATAATCCAAATAACCCAAAGAAAATGTTCCAGGACCACAACCTAAATCTAACATTTTAATTTTTGATTTTTTGAAAAGATTTCGGGGTAATCTTTCTAAAACAGCTTGGGCCTTGCAGAAGTTTAAGGGAAGAAAATACAAAAGATATCCTGCCCTTAATGCTTTATCATTTAAATAGTTTGCGGCGAGTTCCGTTCTTTCACTTGTAAACAAAGCTGAAAGCTCTTTGGCCCCTTCCGCAAAGTATTTTAAATCCTGCGCATTGAATTCTTTGTGAGCAAAAACTTCTCTTTTTGTTGAAGCATAGAAGGTTTGCTTGATGTACTTTTTGAGAATACTCTCAAAATATTTTGGGAAACTTATTTGCATAAAATCAATAAATCCTAAGTGAGATCAAATAATTATGCTTATTTATGCCTCTTTTTGCAAGTTTTGATCCAAGAGATTTTTTACTTGTATTCACTTTTTAGCCCATATACTAATTTTCCTTAGGAATTTTAAATAGATAAAGGATTTTTCAAGGGAGAAAATTTCTATGCTATCTTGGGAAGAACTGAACAAAAAAGGACCTCAATATAAAAAACGTCTTCTTCCTTTCGACCTTGGTCTAGGTACCAGCATTCAATTCATTAACAAGATTAACCCCTACCTTCCCCTGAAAGATGGAATTTATGAAAGCGCCAAAACACTGTCTGCTTTTAACATTAAAAAATTCAATCGTTTGAAGGTTCAAGGTTTGGAAAACCTTCCTAAAAAAGGTGGCTATATTTTAGCCGTTAATCACCAAAGCTGGTTGGATCCCCAAGTTTTGACCGTCAGCATTCCCCGAAAAGTTCATTTTCTCATGAAATCCGAACTCACGGAATGGCCTTTGCTACGGCATTTTATTGACTTGTTTAATGTCATTGTAGTGCGACCCAATGGAGATGAGCATGCATTATCAGAAGCTGCCCAATTACTGAAACAGGGAGAAATTGTTTGTATTTTCCCAGAAGGAAACATCCCTGGAGAAAATGAAGTTTCACGTTCAGCAATAAATCCTCAAACAGGTCTCTTAGAAGGCAAAACGGGTATGGTCCGCCTTGCCTTAAAAGCAGAAGTACCCATCATTCCTATAGGCATTTCGGGAAGTGGTCGTGCTTTTCCACCTGAAGCTTATCCTCGTATGGAAATTACACCCATTCCACGCCCCTTTCCCATTCAAGTCAAAATCGGCAAAGCCATTTCACTGCGTCAGCATTGGCATCGCAATTTAAACCGGGAACAATTGCGTATAGAAACCCGAAAGATTATGAAACATATTTCGGATTTGATTAATCACAGTCAAAATTATATTCCCTTGGATATTCCTATGGAAAAACTCCCCCAATATGAAAAAATCGGCGTTCTCCTACTTCATGGTTTTACTTCAGGCAAACACGCCGTAGACGGTCTTGTTCCCCATCTTCAAAAGCTTAATATTCCTTATCAAATGCCCTTTCTCAGAGGACATGGCACCCGCTTTCAGGATCTTCAAGGTGTAAGCTATAAAGACTGGGTGGAAGATGCTCGTAAGGCCTTGTTTGAACTCTCAAAAAATGTGGATAAAGTTATCGTCGTAGGACTCTCAATGGGAGGGCTGGTCACTCTCAAACTTGCCATGGATTATCCGGACAAAATCGCTGGAGTGGTTACAGTCGCAGCAGCACTCAAATTTGCAGATCCCTTGGCGGGATTCAGTAAAATTCTTGCCAAGATTGTTCCTTATTGGCCTGGGCCAAAAACTTTTAATGACAAAGTGTTGGCTAAAAAAAGTACCAACTACAAATGGTTTCCCACCAAAGCCTTTGTCTCTCTCTACGATTTTTCAAAAGTCATTGAGAAAGATCTTCCCAAAGTCAAAGTACCCATTCTGGTCATTCATTCCAAAGAAGATCATGTAATCACCCCTGCTTCTGCCAACATCATTTATGAAAAAGTAGCTTCTCCTTATCGGGAAATCAAATGGTTCTACAAGTCGGGCCATGAAATGATGCAGGACATGGAAGCTGAGCAAGTGTTTAATACCATTGATGAATTTGTATTAAAATTTCGGAAATCTTCTTAATTTACTGTAAATTAAATCGAATCGATATTTTGATGGGCTTACTATAATAAGGAAGTGGCTCTGCTCTACGTACGGTTGCCAAGGCTTCGGAATCCAACAAATCCGATCCACTCGATTGCACTAAAGAGAGGGAATCTATCCTTCCAGAAGAATTAATAGAAAAACTTAAAACTGCGACCCCTTCTATCTTTCGAGTTTTGGCGAGCAAAGGGTAATGCTTAGACCTTTCAATTTTACTACGAATCAAAGCGAGGACGGAGGAAGAGCTTCCTTCTCCGTTCCCGTTTCCACTTCCTTTGCCAGAACCTTCTCCCTGCCCTGGAGCAGAGCCTTGCCCATTTCCTCCCCCACCTTCCCTCTGATTTCCCTCATTACTTTTATGATCTTTTTCAGAAGAAGTATTATTTGAATTATTACTAAGCGATGCTTCCTCAATTTTATTTTGACGCAGCTTTAACGCGTCATCATTTTGAGTACTTTTGGTTTTAACCTTAGTTTCTTTTTCAATTTTCTTTTCAGAAGCATTTACAACATTTTCATGTTTATTAATTGCATCTGCACTGCCAGGAATTCCACTACCCATAGGCTCAAGATCAATCCATATAGCAGCTTTTCCTCCTCCATTTTCATAAATGGATATTTCTTTTTTGGCAAAATAAGCTAAGAAAATAGCCACTCCCAAAAACAGAATATGCGTCAAAAATGAAAGCGCAAATGAAGTTTTAAGATGCTTTTTCTTCATGAGTTCATACGAGGTATGTAATAAGTTTTGGAAGCTTCTGAGGAAAGATCAATGGGAATTTTAAATACCGCTTCGAGAATCTCGGGTTTAAATATTTCCGAGGGCTTTCCAAAAGCTTTCACAGTACCCTGATCCAACAAGAGCACTTTTTCGCAGGCCTGAGCTGCAAAATTGAGATCATGCAAAACTGTCACTAAAGTAAGTTTCTTTTCTTGGTGGAGTTTTTTAAGAAGTTGAAAAATTTCTACCTGATGTTTCAGGTCCAAATGAGTAGTCGGTTCATCCAAAAGCAAGATTTCTGTTCCTTGGGCCAAGGCCCTGGCTAAGAGCACTCTTTCTCTTTCCCCTCCAGACAGTTCATTGACAGGCCGATCTTTTAAGTAAAGGCAATCCGCCATTTCCATGGCTTCTTGAGCAATTTTCAGATCTTTTCTACTTTCCCAAGCCATGGGCTTCAAATAAGCCCATCGTCCCATCAACACCACTTCCTGAACACTAAAAGGAAAAGCCACATCAAACTGCTGGGGAACCACTGCAATTTTCAAAGCCCTTTTACGCGCAGATAATTTATGAATGTTTTCACCTTCAAGCAAAACTTCTCCTTTTTGTGGTTTCAAAAAGGCGCTCATTAAACGTAAAAGAGTGGTCTTTCCGCTACCATTTGCACCCAATATGCCTACAAAACTTCCTTTTTCGATTTCCAAATTCAGGTTTTCGATAATTTTGACCTGTTCATAAGAAAAAGCCACCTGCTTGAATTGAAAAATCGAGCTCATGTCCCCCTCCTTTTAAGTAAATAAAAAAAGAAAGGGGCCCCGACGAGAGCGGTCACAACTCCCACCGGAAGCTGGGTTTGAAATTGCTGCGTAGAAAAAGCAATGCGAGCAATCCAATCTGCCAATATCAAAAAAGAGGCTCCTCCCAACATAGCGGCAGGAAGTACGCGACGATGATCACTTCCCACACTCAAACGCATCATATGAGGAACTGCCAAACCTACAAAGCCAATCAAACCCGAAACAGAAACCGTCGCGCCAATCATGAGAGAAGCCGCAAAAAATACCCGTTTTCGGACCGCCTCCACATCCACCCCCATCAAACTTGCAGACTCTTCTCCGAGACTGATCAAATTCAAAGCAGAAGCATCCCAGCACAAAACAGCCGTCCCCAAAAAAACAAATACGGCCAGCACTGCAATACGTGGATACTCCATGGCTTCCAAAGAGCCCACGACTAAAAACCAAATCCGGTGTAAATCCTCCATCGAAACCAAAGAATTCAGGAAAAGAATCAGGGCAAAGGTGGTTGAATTAAACAACACCCCGACCAACAAGAGAGTATGGGGATTGAGTCTTCGTTTGACCTGAGCCAACCAATAAATGAGGAACATGGAAGCAAAGGCAGAAAGGAAAGCAACCAGAGACACATAAACAAAAGCCAGATGGAAGGCGACCGCAATCACACTTCCCAAGGCAGCTCCTCCGGAAACACCCAATATAAAAGGATCTGCCAGTGGATTTCGAAGCAAAGCCTGAAAGGCGAGTCCTGCAACTGCCAAAGACATCCCCACCAAAGCGCCCACCAACACTCGTGGCAAACGAACCTCCCAAAGAAGAGTCCCCGCCATGGAAGAAGGATGTTGAATCGCTTCTTTTAATGAAATGGATTCCACCCCAAAATTAAGGGAAACAAAAATAACTCCCAACAATAATAAGAGCAAAAGGAGCCACCTCATGAAGGAGCCTTTCTCACTTGCGAGTAAATATGATCAAATAATTTATTAAGCTCTTCGGGCAAACGGGGACTTGCTCGAATTTGACTAATATCCCAAAAATAAAGTTGATGATTTTGGATTGCGGGTAAACCTTTCAACTTTTCAAATTCTTCTCGCGCTTCGTGTTGTGCTTGTGCACTCGATTCGGTTCCCATCGCAAAATCGATAATATAATCCGGCGCCACGGAATAAAGCTGCTCAATCGAAAAAGTCGGATATTTCAACCTGCTTTGCTGAACTGCATTTTGAAATCCCAAATAAGGAGCAATTTCATTCATCAGATTTCCACTTCCCGCCACCACCAAAGGATGTTGCCCAACTACAAATAGAGCCCTGGGCTTCTTTTCATTTTCTTTTAAATTTTCCGCTTTTTTTTTCAAAATCCCCATTTGAGAATCAAAAGAAGCAATCAAGGCCTGCGCATTCTTCTCTTTTCCCAAGTCCTTCCCCAAAGCCAAAACTGTCCGGCGAAAATCCTCGAGGGTATCCGTAGAATAAGTTATAACTTTGTAACCCTTCTGAATCAAAAATTCGATTTCTCTTCTCGAACTATTTTCTTGGGACGTCACAATCAAATCAGGATTTTTAGAAATGAGCTTTTCAATGTCCGGTTGGAGATAATCAGACACCTTATCAATTTTTTTAACTTCCGGGGGATAATCACAAAAAGTACTTACTCCCACCACCTTGTTCCCTTCACCGAGAGCAAAAAGAATTTCCGTCAAGTTAGGTTTCAGTGAGACAATTCGCTCATAAGCATGAAGGGGAAAAGAGAAGAAAAGTAAAAATAGAATAACAATCGATTTAAGCGGAAAGCTCTCGCAACCAGTTCGAGAACAGATTGTCCAAGGCATCCAAATGAGTTGCCATACCTTGAAGCGTAGGGTCTTCAGACGCCTGAATTTGGCCCCGAAGTGAGCGGACTCTTGATTGCAATTGTTCAATCTCAAACACATAATCCTGAGGAGACAAATCCTTTAAATGAAGTTGGTCTCTATCCTGATAGATTTTCGCAAAACGAGCATAAGCAAGGGCGCTTTCTTTTTCTTCTTCTGTTCTACTTGAAAGAACAGCATTCCGAAAATAGCTTACGGCCTCACTATAATGTTCCTTTTGCAACTCTACACGGCCTCTCAACAACAGTGCACTTGCATTACGCGGATTGTTTTTTAATACAAGCTCACTTTCCGCTTTTGCGTCATCCACCCTGCCTAAATTAAGCAGGGCATCTGCACGTCTCAAATGGGATATTGAATCCGGCCTTAAACGAACCGACAAATCATAAAACCTCAAAGCCGCCAAAGGTTGCGCGGCCTGAAGCATTCTATCTCCCAAAGTGGCAAGATGTCCTGCCACATGATTCGGACTGGAAACGGAATGAAACTTTACAGCACCCTGTCCCCTTTGAGCTAATTCGGGTCGCGAAAAACTCAAACCGGATATATTCGAAGGCAGCGCGCCATTCAAAGCATCTAAATCAGAAGACGAAGCATCCGGAATTTCCAGCTCTACACATCTCCCCTGGTTTTGTGAAAAGACAAATATTGAACTCACGCATCGCCCTTACTATTTCTATTTTGATAAGGGCTTTGCTCTGCCACAGCTTTCAAAGCAGGGTCAAGAACAAAATGAGGTGCCAACTCCTCTGGGGAGTCAAGACCACATGAGTCTTTTCACCTCACTTGGCTAGTAAGTAAAAATTGCTGCCAAACTAGCAGGATTATTAGTCAACAAAAAGAGAGTGGGCCCTGTATAGTCAAGCCCTACTTGTCCAGGCCTAAAAGCCATGGCACCTATACCAACCACTCCAGGGGGAGATGAAAAGTCTGCTATTTGATCGGTAAGTGTGGCCTGACCTTGAGTAAGATCTACAGCATAAACTTTACTATTATTCGAACTCGCCACGAATAATCCCCCGCTATCTGGAGACACAGCCACATCACTTAAATAATCGGACCCGATTTCTCGACTCGTAATCACGATGGGATTATCAAAGCCTCTCAAAACCTGAAAGGGTTGCAAGCTAATTTCCATAACAATTCCCGCCGTGGCACTTCCCAAAAATGCCTTACTGCCGTCGGGGGTAATCGCCCAAGATCGAAATGAGGGATAAGACAAGCCCAGGTCTAAACTACCTTGAATCAAAAAAGTATTTGTATTCAATAAATCCACTGTTGCAGGAATCGTGGGTGAAAAAACAAAAGTGCTACTGTCGTACACTCCAACGCCAGAATTCGTAATTAAAATATTTCCATCATTGAGCGGGGTCAGTCCTGAGGCATCAAAACCATTTGTAATGACATAAGGTACCGATGAAGGAAGCAGATTGTCTCCTACAATATCATAAATTCTGACCACACTTTGAATTGCCTTATCAATAGCTCCGAACCCATTAAATGTTAAATTGGCAAAACTTACATACAACTTATCCCCGCTCACTGCCAAACCTTGAGGATAAAAGGGTGTAAAAACTCCACTTACGGCACCAGCACTAGAACCATCACCATTTCTCACTGCCAAAGGGCTGCTCAAATTAATTGAATCTGTAAAATCAATCTCGCTCAAGATACTGGCGTTGGAGGGATTAAAAACAACCAATTTTTCTGTTCCCAATACATAAGCATGGTTGGCATCTTTTATCACAGTACTGGTGATGTAACCAAAACCACTGACACTTGCCAAATTGGGTAATCCCTTATCTGCGACAGGCATCAAGGGGTTGCTATTCAAATCCACCGCAATAATTGCCGGATCATATGTGGTAATAAAAGCGTAATGATCCAAACCAGGTATATTGGGAATATCAAGATCAGGTGGATAAAGCGAAGCGCCTAAACTCAGAGCATTTTTCACGATTTGAGTAATTTTTGGGGCACTGGGTCCACTATTAGGCGCAGGAGGCGGATTTATTGCAGCAGGAATTTCATTTGGACTTGAAGTTCCTACAGCAGAACCTCCGCAAGCTCCCATAAAATAAAAAATGGGTAGGATGAAGAAGACCGCAAAAGGCCTAAACTTTGCTTTTATTTGAAATTTCATAGTTTCATTCTCCTTATATTTTTCCTTTAATTTTTTTTAAATTCTCACTCCCAAACTTGCAAATGCAGACAGGCGTGGCAGGGGAAATCCAACGGTGTCCAACATTTGAATGTTATTCACGTCTTTTACTTCAAGGGCGAAATGCCAGTATTGGAGGAAATCCAAGGTTCCTCCTACATTGATTTGTGCGCGCTGTTTTAAGAAAGTGGTTCCGGCAAAGTTGATGGGCAAATCATCGATGTATTGCAAAGTCGCATAAACAGAACCCCACTTATTTTTGAGAGTAAGAGTGACATTCGCTTTTTGTTTGGGGCGACCCGGCAATTGCTGGCCTGTACTACTCAGCGCGGCATGAAGATAAGTATAGTTTCCTGTTAAATCGAGATGCTCCCAAGGAGTATATGTTAATGCTATCTCTGCTCCTTGAGCATTCACCTGATTCGTATTGACGGGAGCGATAGTAAAAGCACTGATGGGAACATAAATAATAGAATTTTCGATATGGTTATAAAAATAATCCGCGGAAAACCAAACTTTCGGTTTCTTAATTTCAAAACCTACATCAAAGTTAATTGCTTTCTCAGGTTGGAGATTGGGATTACCTCGAATGATTCCTTCATTGGGTAAATATAATTCAACAAAATTGGGGTAACGGAACGAGTTTTCAACATTGCTTTTGAGTGTAAGCCAAGAAAGAGGTTTTCCTTTCATCCCCAAATGCAAGGCGTATTTAGAACCAAAATCATTTGTATTTTCAAAACGTGCTCCAGGATCAATAAAAAATTTATCCTCCCAAAACGAGATTTCATCTCCCCCAAATACGGCATTGGTAATTCTTTGGTGAAAACCAGTGACAGGATTTCCAATGGGGCTCGTACTGTCATACCAATCCCGTTTAATTTCATAATTAAACTTAAAATGATGAAGGACATAATCTTGCGGCAAGGAATAATCCCAAGCCATTAATCCCCCTACTGTTTGGTTGGAATTATTTACATCAATCGCGCCACCCAAGGCAGGTTGAGGATCTGTAAAGTGGCTAAAATCATAACGATAATAAGGTTGTAATTGGAGGTTTAAACCTTCCATTCCAATCGACTTCGCATCCACTTTAAAAGTGTTTACACTTTTCAAGAGGCGTTCACGCCCTAAGGGAAGTTGTGAAGGAGGAAGCAACACCACTTCATTTTCAGTCGCAGGAATTTGACGGCGAGAAGCAAACCAGTCTGTCGTCAGAGAAAAATTTAAATCTTTATTTGGAGAGCCCTCAGCTTTGAAGAGGGCATTGTTACTCCAAAAGGAATCATTGGTCCGGGTAAACTCCTGCCCCCCTCCAACTGAAATGCCACCGATAATCGTGGGAGTAGTAATAAAACTGAAATCTCCTGCACTTTTTGCGTAGGTTTGATCTAACAAGAAGGACCATTTATCGAAACGCCGAGAATATCCCAGATTTTCCTTTCCGGTTTGAAAGGATCCGCCTCCCCCGCTCATTTCAAAACTCTGTTTTTTGCGGGCACGTTTCGTAATGATGTTAATCACGCCTCCCACCGCATCCGATCCAAACTGAGTAGTCGCTCCTCCCCGAATAATTTCAATACGATCCAAAGCATCTAAGGGAATTGATGAAAAATCGACGGCACCGCCACCCACCGTATTCAGCTTTACGCCATCTAACAGCACTGTTACCTGATCGGCAGAGGAACCCCGAATACTGATTGTGGAATACTGTCCCAGGTTTCCATATTGCTGGACATTCACCCCTGGCTGCTCCGAGAGAATTTCCTGAATTGTTTTTACTTGGTTAATAAAAGGTTTGGGATCCAGAACGGTGGTAAAGGCGGAAGGCTTCACTTCCGAACTATGCTCATTGGGCGCAGTAACTTCCACTTCTCCAATATCTTGAGCAGAAGAATCCGCGCTCCAAACAAGAGGGCAAAACGAATATCCAAAAATAAAAAAAACCGCACAAAAGGCGGCTTTACATAACTTCATCAAGCACCGCTCTTTCCTCGAAGAGTGTGTAAAAACTCCCAATACATTATTGGAAGATTTTATATCGAGCGGCCAGGTTTCCTGACTTGAAAGGCAGTGTGTAGTGCTTAGTGACTCACGCCTATAAATCCTAGCTTGCCTTCCCATCCCGTGAAACGGGGCAGTGACTTAACGCTAGAACTTAACCTTTCTTACAGTGGCGGGACCGTCGCAGATTCTCACTGCGTTCCCTAAAAGCCCACTCGAAAGTGAATTTTCAGGCTGCTTAACAGTCGAGATGAGAAATTGTCAAGGAGGATTCTATTTCAAAAGCCAGGTCTCCTCCACGAACTTACCAAGCAAATCTATTACTTACGACGTTCGATAATATAGTCCGCGATTTGAATTAAGGCTGTTTTGGCGGGTCCTTCCGGATAAGAAGCAAGGTCTCCCTTTGCTTTTTGAATAAACTCAATGGCCTTTTGGCGAGTGTAGGCAATTCCTTGGTATTTATCGATCAACGAAACAATTTCAGGCAAATCTTCTTGATGGGCCAGGGTATTTTGTAAAGCTTTCTGAATCCGTTCCCTTTCAGAAGGACTACACTTTTTCATGGCATGTATCAAAGGAAGGGTCATTTTACCTTCTTTCAAATCCGTTCCGATAAGCTTCCCCATTTCTTCATTGGAAGAAACATAATCAAGAGAATCATCTGCCAACTGAAAAGCCATCCCAATATGATAACCATAATTCTTCAGTCTTTCTTGATCTGCTTCGGAGGCACGACCCAAAAGTGCTCCCACATGGGTTGAAGCGGCAATTAATCTCGCAGTTTTAAAATGAATAATCTGGAGATAGGTTTCTTCGCTCAAAGCAAAATCATTCGATTTTACGATTTCAAGAACTTCACCTTCAGTGGTTTCAGCCGTGGCACGAGTAATGACATCCAAGACCTTAAAGTCGCCATCATCTGAAATAATGAGCGTAGCTTTGCAGTATAAATAGTCTCCAACCAACACGCTGGCTGTGTTTCCCCAAAGTGCATTGGAAGAAGCCTTGCCACGTCGGAGACTTGCATTGTCAATGACATCGTCGTGGAGAAGAGTGGCTGTATGTATAAACTCAAGGGCACAAGCTAACTTAACGGCTCGATCTCCTTGATAACCAAAAAGACGGGAAGCAAGAATACAAAGGATAGGGCGAAGTCTTTTCCCTCCCGAATGAACAATATGGGAGGCAACTTGCGTCACCATTTCAACAGGAGAATACAACTTGGCATGCAAGAATTCTTCAACCTTTTCGAGGTCTTTTTTAATGGGAGCGCAAATATCTTCGATAGTTATCTGAGGCATGCGGACAGCGATACCTCGGCTGCTTTTTTATTGTCAAAGCAAATATTCGGATTACTCCTGTACAGAAAAATCAAAGACGTTATTTGAAGGAACTTCAAATTCACCGGCAGCCGCTTTGCGACCCATTGAGCAGTTTCCATCAAACACAGCCCCTTCTTGAACAATCAATGCAGGGGCTGTAATGTCTCCGAACACTTCTGCGGGAGGATACATTTCAATCCGTGTTTTTGCCTGAATAGTTCCATTTACCTTTCCCCGAATACTGACACAATCCACCTCTATTTTACCTTCGATTTCAGCCCCCTCACCAATAACCAAATAGCCATCCGAAAAAATTTCCCCACGGAAAACTCCATTAATCTGAACACTACCCTCAAAAGTCAGTTTTCCCTCAAATCGACACCCCCTATCGAGCAAGGTCGTAGGATTTTCATCAACAACTCTAAGCGATCTTTCTCTATCTCCAAACATAATAATTCCTCCTTTTATAGACGGGAAACTCCCTCACATCCCCATCTACGATTACCCCATAATTGCATTAAAAATACGGTCCAAATCTTCCTGAGAATAATAATCGATGATTACTTTACCTTTTTTGCCTTGGCTTTTCACTTTGACCTTGGTTCCCAAAATTTTGGTCATTTCATTTTCAAGAAAATTAATTTGAGGATCCACTTGTTTCGTTTTCACCAACTTCTCAACCTGAATTCCATCTCGTAGTTTTTTTACCCAATTTTCAATATCTCGAACTGACAAAGAGTCTTGCACAACCTGACGGGCAAGCTTGAGTCGCATTTCTTCTTCTTCGATTCCCAAAAGAGAACGCGCATGCCCCATCGAAATTTTACCTTCAATAATATAACCTCGAATTTCTTCTGAAAGATTCAAAAGACGTACAGTATTGGCTACGGAAGAACGATCCTTACCCACACGTTTAGAGCACTCTTCCTGAGTATAATGATAGCGATCTATGAGTTGTTTATAGGCCAAAGCTTCTTCAATAGGGTTCAGATCTTGTCTTTGAATATTTTCAATCAAAGCAAGCTCCAAACAATGATCTGCGTCCGACTCCAAAATCACCACGGGGACCTTATCTAAACCAACTAAATTGGCAGCCTTCAGCCTTCTTTCGCCCGCAATCAACTCAAACTGATCACCTTCCAACTTTCGAACAATCAAGGGTTGGATAATCCCATTTTCTCGGATGGAGTCCGCTAATTCATCCAAAGCTTCTTTAGCAAACAGCTTTCTAGGCTGTTCACGATTAGGAACTATACGATTAATATCGCATAATAAATAAGGAGTGGCTTCCTTCTTTTCAGCAGAAGGAGGTATTAAAGACGCAAGCCCTCTTCCTAAAGCTTTTTGTTGAAACATGTTTCCCCTCCCTAACTTGCCATCATTACATTTTGATTAGTTAAAACTTCCGAATTATGTACAGATTTTTCAACTTGATACCTTTGCAAGAGTTCTTTTGCGAGATCCAGATATGCTAAAGAACCTTTTGAGCGAATATCGTACAATAATATAGGCTTCCCATGAGAAGGACTCTCGCTCAGCTTTACATTTCTAGGAATTATTGATTTAAAAATCTTATCTGGAAAATAATTATTAATTTCCTGTACAACTTGATGTGAAAGATTATTACGCGGATCAAACATTGTAAGAAGAATACCTTCAATATCTAACTTAGGATTAAGGTTATCTTTGATAAGTTGGATTGTTTTTAAAAGTTCACCTAAACCTTCTAAAGCATAATACTCACACTGCACCGGAACAACCACAGAATCCGCTGCAGTCAAAGCATTAACTGTCAAAAGACTTAAAGAAGGAGGACAATCTATAAGAATAAAATCATATTTATGAGATACACTCTCCAAGGCTTTTTTTAAGCGATGCTCCCTAGAGAATTGACTCGCCAACTCTAAATCCACCGCCACCAAATCTGACGTTGAGGGAAGAATATGAAGACAATCCAATTCAGTTGCAACTATTGCTTCTTCAGCCTGGGCGGCACCAATCAAAACATGATAAACATTTTTTTGGTATTGCTCCTTCTGCAAACCAAGACCACTGCAAGAATTTCCCTGAGGATCCAAATCTATCAAGAGGGTAGACTTTTCCGCAGCTGCCAGACCAGCAGCCAAATTGACAGCGGTCGTAGTTTTACCCACGCCGCCCTTCTGATTTGATATTGTAATAATTCTTGCCACCTGACCCCTGTAGTTTGAAGGTGTGCAACTTAGATAAAAAATTAATACAGGAGCTAATTTTTTTTTGCAATACTTTATAAGTAAATAAATTATTTTTTCTCTAAAATTACAATAAATCGTGAGGTAAGACTCCAAGGGAGAAGATATTTTTCTTCTCTAAGAAAATTAAATCTATTTTCAGTATTAAAATTTAGACTTGAATATTGTTTTTCAGAAAGCATGAGAGCCAACTTCGCATTTTTTTTTAAAATATTATTTCCAAAGTTCAGCAACTCTTGAGGAGAGATTGTTGCACGTGAAACAATAAGATCTATTTCCTGACTCCACTGAAACATTGGCTTACTGATATCTATAAAATTTGTATCCACTTCTACATTTTTTAAACCCAAACTTACAATGCATGTTCTAAGGAAACTCGACTTTCTCTGATCTGCTTCAACTAACAAAAGATGACGTTCTGAATTTGCGATTCCAAGTAGTAGTCCAGGAAAGCCTGCGCCAGAACCGAAGTCTAAAATATTTTTTTCTTTAGGTATTTTTTGGGAAAGAATTAATGAATCTAAGAAGTTTTTCTCCAAATTTTCTTCTAGAGACCTATGAGCACTTAAATTGATAACCTTATTCCATTTTTCCAGAAGAGAATGATATTCTAAAAGTTTTTTCAATACAGACGCTTCAAGGTTTATAGAAAACTGAATGCAGGCAGATTCAAACTTTTGAAACAAATCACTCATGAATGGGAAATCTCGAAATCTTTATTTGAATCAAAACCCTTTTTAATATGAATCATTAAAATAGAAATTGCCGCGGGAGTAACCCCAGATATTCTTGATGCTTGGCCTAAATTTAAGGGTTTAATTCTTTCTAACTTCTCAACCACTTCTCGAGAAAGACCAGAAAGCGCACGATAGCTAAAACTTTCAGGG
>CAYPXN010000057.1:0-11932 GCA_964414715.1 uncultured Pseudomonadota bacterium
GGGTGAGGATGTTGAAAATATTATTCTCTATCTTTTGCAAGCTGCAGATTACGATAAGGCAAAAGCAGAGCGTGGAATTGTTTACATTGATGAAATCGATAAAATTTCTCGTAAGTCTGAAAATCCTTCCATTACCCGAGATGTTTCGGGCGAAGGGGTGCAGCAAGCCCTTTTGAAAATCATCGAAGGAACCGTCGCTAATTTGCCTCCCAAAGGTGGACGTAAGCATCCCCAGCAAGAATATATTCAGATTGATACCACCAATATTTTGTTTATTTGTGGTGGAGCTTTTGTGGGCTTGGAGGATGTAATTCAGCGCCGTATGACCGAAAAAAATATGGGCTTTAATTCTAACATCAAGGCCAAGCATGAAAAGAAAGTAGGGCAGGTTTTGTCTGAAGTTCAAACAGAAGACTTGTTGAAGTTTGGTTTGATTCCTGAATTTGTAGGTCGTTTGCCTGTAGTAGCCACCTTGGAAGAGTTGGATGAAAGTGCCTTGGTGGAAATCTTAACGAAACCCAAAAATGCGCTTGTAAAACAGTATCAACGTTTGTTTGAATTTGAAAAAGTGAAACTCAAATTCACACAAGGTGCTTTGACGGCCATTGCAAAGGAAGCAATCAAACGCAAGTCAGGAGCTCGAGGTTTGAGAGCCATTTTGGAAAGCGTCATGTTAGATATCATGTATGATATTCCTTCCCAAACCAATATCCGTGAAGTGGTGGTGAATGAGGATGTGTTTACAAAGAAAGAACAACCTCTCATCGTCTACGAAAAGAAGGTAGAATCTGCCTAAGTCTTGACAGTCAAGGATTTGAGTCTCATCTAGTGTAGGTGTTTTGCAGTAAACTCCTAATTTTTAGAAAGACAAATAATGGATAATCCCAATTTACCGACAAAAATCGATTCCAGCAGTTCGAATACCAAAATTGTTCCCATGTTGCCTTTGAGGGATATTATTATTTTTCCTCATATGGTGGTTCCTTTGTTTGTGGGTCGTGAAAAAAGTATCAATGCTCTCGATGAGGCCATGAACAATAAACAAGATATTCTTCTTGTGGCTCAGGTGAATGCAAAGACCAACGATCCCAAACCCGAAGATATTTATAATGTAGGGACCTTGGGTACCATTATCCAATTACTCCGTTTGCCAGATGGTACTATTAAGGTGTTGGTGGAAGGTCGTAAGAGAGCGCGTTTGTTGAAATACATTCCTCATGACACTTCTTTTTTGGTGGAAGTGGAAGAAATTCAGGAAAATCGTGATGTGACCGTGGAAGTCGAAGCCTTGATGCGCTCGATCAAGTCCACCTTTGAAACTTATGTAAAACTCAATAAGCGTATTCCTCCTGAAATGCTTTCGTCGGTGGCAGTGATTGATGATCCTTCGCGTCTTGCGGATACCATTGTGGCCCACCTGAATTTGAAATTGGGAGATAAACAAAAGATTCTTGAAATTGAAAGTCCCGCAGAACGACTCAACAAGCTTTATGAGTTGATGCAGGGTGAAATTGAAATTCTCCAGGTGGAAAGAAAAATCCGTTCTCGAGTGAAGAAGCAAATGGAAAAAACCCAACGTGAGTACTATTTGAATGAGCAAATGCAGGCTATTCAAAAGGAGTTGGGTGAACGGGATGAGTTTAAAAGTGAAATTCAGGAATTAGAAGACAAAATCAAAAACAAGAAAATGAGTGCCGAAGCCACCAAGAAGGTAAAAAAGGAACTCAAAAAACTCAAGATGATGTCTCCCATGTCTGCAGAAGCCACGGTGGTGAGAAATTATATCGACTGGATTTTGTCTTTGCCGTGGGGAGAAGTCACCCAAGACAAGATTGATGTTCCTGAAGCAGAAAAAGTTTTGGATGAAGATCATTATGGTCTGAAACCTGTCAAAGAACGAATTGTGGAATATCTAGCCGTACAAAGCTTGGTAGATAAAATGAAAGGGCCTGTGTTGTGTTTGGTGGGACCTCCCGGCGTAGGTAAAACCTCTCTGGCTCGTTCGATTGCACGAGCTACCGGAAGAAAGTTTGTGCGTTGCTCGTTGGGTGGAGTTCGTGATGAAGCTGAAATTCGAGGTCATCGACGAACTTACATTGGAGCTTTGCCGGGCAAGCTTATTCAGTCTTTGAAAAAAGCAGGTTCCAATAATCCGGTGTTTCTTCTCGATGAAATTGATAAAATGAGCACTGATTTTAGGGGAGATCCTTCTTCCGCACTTCTGGAAGTTTTGGATCCGGAGCAAAACAGTACATTCAATGATCATTATTTGGATTTGGATTATGACTTGTCCAAAGTAATGTTTATTACCACAGCGAACACCCTGCATACGATTCCTCTTCCTTTGCAGGATCGTATGGAAATTTTGCGTATTCCTGGATACACCGAAGAAGAAAAACTGAATATTGCAAAGAGATATTTGTTGAAGAAAGAAAAGGATGCCCACGGTTTAACGGATGAGAATATTGTGATTAATGATGCGGCAATTCGAAGTATCATTCGACGTTACACCAAAGAGTCTGGGGTGCGTAATCTTGAAAGAGAAATTGCCACTGTTTGCAGAAAAGTAGCAAAAGAAATTGCAGAAAAAGGAAAAGATAAAAAAATTGTCGTATCAGGAAAAAGCATCCAGAAATACTTGGGTGTTCCCAAGTTCCGTTATGGTCTTGCCGAAGAAAATGATGAAATTGGAATGACCACCGGTCTGGCTTGGACGGAATACGGCGGAGAATTGCTGAGTACCGAAGTGACCTTGCTCCCGGGTAAGGGCAAGTTGATTATTACCGGTAAGCTGGGTGATGTGATGCAGGAATCTGCACAGGCAGCGATGAGTTACGTAAGAAGCAGGGCGGCTGCATTTGGTTTGGATAAAGATTTTTATCAAAAAATTGATATCCATCTACATGTGCCCGAAGGGGCCATTCCGAAAGATGGTCCTTCTGCGGGTATTACGATGGCCACGACTCTGGTTTCTGCCTTCTTGAGAATTCCCGTTCGTAAGGATGTTGCAATGACGGGTGAGATTACCCTCCGTGGAAAAGTTTTACCTATTGGTGGATTGAAGGAAAAAATCCTCGCAGCTCACCGTGGTAAAATTAAAACGGTGATCATTCCGAAGGAAAATGAAAAAGATATCAAAGAAATTCCCAAGAATATTCTCAATGATATTAAGATCATTCCCGCAGAAAACATGGATGAGGTTTTGAAAAATGCCTTGGTATTGGAAGATTCAAAATCCCTGTTCAAGGCAGGAAAAACCCACGAAGAAATCTTGCGAGATCTTTTGTTTACAAAAGGAGACGGGGCGAAGGCCGAAGTTCCTGCACCGGCGGTGCAAGCCACTCCCCCTGCAGATTTGATTCATCACTAATGTGATGTTTTTTATCTGCCCAATCGTAACTTCAAAAAATCTTTAAGCGATTGAGAAGCCAACCTGAGAAAAGGGTTGGCTTCTTTTTGTTCTCCGATTGTTGCAGTTGGTGCAGCAGCATAGTTGTGGCCGGGGAATACGACGGTTTCATCCGGTAACCGCATGATTTTTTGAGTGAGGGTGTAATACATTTCTTCTGCATTTCCTCCGGGCAAGTCGCAACGTCCGCAACCATTGATGAATAATGTATCTCCTGTAACCAGTCCATTTCCAATCCGAAAACACTGACTGCCGGGAGTATGTCCGGGAGTGTGGAGAAGTTCAATTTCCACATTTCCCACTTTTATTTTATGTCCATGATCCACTGCGCTCAGGCTGGATGCTGGAGCAAAACGGATAAAAGGAACATCGTGTTTGTTTACGTAGATGGGAATCTCTTTGCGATTTAAAAGATCTTCCAAACCGTTTGTGTGATCGTAATGATGATGAGAAACGAGTGCGCCCACAATATTGAGATTTTCTTCTTCCGCGCGTTTGAATAAAGTATCTATTTCCCAGGCAGGATCTACTAACAGGACTTCTCTTTTCTTAACATCTCCTACAAAATAGGCGAAGTTTTCCATGGGACCGATTTCATATTGGCGGATAAGGGCTTGGCTCATCTTTTTCCTTGTTTGCGAAGATTAGAAATATTTGTTAACCTTAATAGGTTAAACTACAAAATTTAGCAAGATGGGGAACAGCACGATGAGTCTAAAATTCAGCCACATCAAATTGGATGTGCAGGATCACGTCGCCCTTTTAACCTTGAATTCTCCCGACGACCAAAATGCCTTTTCTCCTCAAATGAGTGAAGATTTGCTGGATGCCTGGACGGAGTGTGAGAATAGCGACATTCACTCTATTATTTTGACAGGTGCCGGTTCTTTTTTCTGCAGTGGTTTTGATCACAAAGCTTTGAAAGATTCCCAGGAAGAAGCAATTAAAAAAATGAGTCGCATGACGGTTTATTTGCACAGTGTTATTTCGACCATGAGACGTATTTCAAAACCCATTATTGCTGCAGTGAATGGGCCTGCACAAGGTGCGGGCTTTTCTATCGCCCTGGCAGCGGATTTTATTCTGGCCAGTGATCAGGCAAATTTTGCGATGTCTTATATCCAATTGGGAATTAGTCCTAACGGGGGAGCCAGTTACTTTTTGACGAGATCCGTGGGGCCTGTGCGTGCAGCAGAACTCATCATGACGGGTAAAACTATTACCGCTCGAAAAGCATTGGAGTGGGGGATTGTGAGTGGTGTGGTAGCTCATGAAAATTTGATTCCTGAATCGAGGGCCTTGGCACAATATTTTTCGCAGGGTCCCGGAATTGCGCTGGGTCGCAGCAAGCGATTGATCGAACAGGCGAAAACAAAAAGTTTGGAAGATCAGCTCGAAGAGGAACGACACAGTATTATGACGACCCTGAGAACAGAAGATTTTAGAGAAGGTCTTCAGTCCTTTCTTGAAAAGAAAAAAGCGAAGTTTAAGGGGAAATAGGGGATTTCTTGAAAAATATTTCTTTATTCAATTGGTTTTACGGAGTGTTTGCGAATGCGACTCCTTTGCAGGAAGGCTATCCGGATAAAGGAGACAACTTTGAAGCGCTTCATCGGGAGTTTTTGTGGCTCAAGCATGATCAGATGGATGCCCTGATTCCCAAAGAAAAGCAGGATCCGATTCTTGAAAAAAATTTGCATCGTTTCTTTGAACAAACTTTTATTGATACTTTAACCCAGGAATCGATCGGAGGAAATGCAGGTGCTGGTCATACGGGGATTAATGCTTTCTATCATCCGGTGAGTGGTGAGATAAAACATTTTGGAAATTTTCATGAATTGAAAGAAGCGTTCTGGAATGAAATGACGGGTCAAACAACTCTTGAAGGTGATTATCATTGTATCTTCAGAATCAATGTTCAGCACAGTGGCAAAATCGCAGAAGTGATTTTTGAACAACAGCCGCTTACCCCTCAAGCAAAGGAAAGACTTTTGGGCTTGGTGGGCTTTCAGGTGATGATTCCTTTCACCCGGGTTTATCAGGCTTTGCGCCGTTCGGAAGATGCTGAGTAGTTTTATTGCTCTCAATATGATAATTTATCAAATTGAGACATCTTTTTTCCTCTTCGTAATTTTTATCTCTTTATAATCACTCAGTTATTTTGAATATACCTTGGCAAGAACTTTGCTCTCTAGCTTGCAGGACTTTTTTAATGGAGGGTAGGCACATGAAAAAGAAGCTACTGAGTCTCAGCATTCTTATGTTTTTTGCCATGTTAAAAAGCAGCATGGCTCAGACAGCAAGTTCAGCCCCTCCGCCACCACCACCGCCTCCTGTTTCTGCAACATCTTCTCAACAAGACTATATTCAGAATATTGTAAAATATAAGAGCAACACCTATGAAATGGCAGCCCCAGCGCCGATGTATGAAAAGAAAAGTTTGGAAGTGGTGGAGTATGATGGATCGAAAAAGTCAATGATCAACCAGACTTTTGATAAGTCAGCAATGTGTTCCAAGTTGAACAAAATATTTACCATTTATCATTTCTGTAATGAGTTGGATGGCTCTTCATTGAAGGAGTGTGCTGATCTCGATAAAAAAGAATGGCAAGATCAATTCAATTCAATTTGTGACGGTAAAGGAAAAACAAGCTGTGAGTGTGCGGCTGCATTGGCAAAAGAAAATGCCTGTGACCTGCCGGATCATTGCCCTGTAAGTTGTGAGTTGTCCGGGGATGATTTGAAAAAGATTTCTGCAGCCATGGATGCAAGAGTGAGTGGGACAGGAGATGATAAGGTTATGCAGGATGCCCTTGCTCTTTGTGGAAATTCACAAGAGATGGCTTTGCCTGAAGACCCAAAACTCAGTGAAGAAGAAATTATCAAAAAATATGGAAGCGTAGAAAATTATAAAGAAATGATGCTGAAAACAAGAGCAGAACAGGAAGTGAGTGGCCAGGTTTATGAAGAAGAAAAAGCAAGTCCGGAAATGTATCAGCATTTAAAAAACAATACGATGTGGTATGGGAAGATAAATAAAAGTTTCTGCTCTTGCATGGCTCGAAAACATTGTGCGGTTGATTATTATTGTCAGGCTTCTTGTGGACTGGATGAATATCGTTTGCGCATTGTAAGTCAGTATAAAACTTTGTGTGAAAGTGATCCCAAAAATTCGAAGTGCAGTGAAAATATGAAGTTGATGTATCGTAAAACCTGCGGTTTTAAAAGCAGTTTGCGTTGCATGATCGACAATGCTTGTTATACCCCGCCAGAGCAAAAAGAATGCGTGGCTACCAGCACACAAAATCCGGGAGAAAATAAGGATAATACTGTCAAAGTAGACGGAATAGATTCTGCAGTGACCAGGGTTCCATCTCCAGCTGCCCAGGCGGAGTATTTATCTTCTGATGGAAAATGTAGTATGCTTCCCGAAAATGCCTTGATAGGTTTTGGAAATATCCTCGGATTCTTGAGTGCTTTTGTCGCTTCTTTCCTGATGATGGGAACGGCGCGTTACCGAAAAAGATAATTTGTGTGTGACCTAAAAAGGTCCGTAGTCAAATAGGCTACGGACCTTTTTTTATTTTTGGTATTTTATAAAAATCTATTTAATATAAATTCCATGAAAAAAATCACGGTGAGAGATATTTTTAACTATTTAAACCAATGGGCTCCTGCGAGTCTTGCAGAAGAATGGGACCCTGTCGGTTTGCAGGTGGGTTCTCTGAAAAGTGAAGTAAAAGGAGTGCTGGTTTCTTTAGATGTAACTTTCGACGTGTTGAAGGAAGCTAAAAAGAAAAAATGCAATCTTTTGATTACGCATCATCCCTTGATGGGAAAAAAAGAAGCGGGAAGTATTCCTGCAAGACTTGCACAAAAATCAAAACGAGAAAAAATCAATATTTTATCATTTCATACGAACTTGGATTCTACAGAAGAAGGATTGAATGATTTGTTAGCTTCGACATTGAAGCTTAAAAAGATCAAAGCCTTGATTCCGAGTAGAGATAAAAAACGCCCGCGCGCGGGTTTGGGAAGAATCGGGGAAATTCCTCCGATGTCCTTCCGAAAATTTCTTTCGCAAACTTCCCGCTTGCTTGTTCTTAAAAATTTTCGCTTCGTGGGAGCTTTGCAAAAAAAAATCCGTCGTGTGGCTGTCATGACAGGAAGTGGCGCAGGGTTTTGCAGGGAAGCGCTTAAGCAAAAAGCGGAGGTTCTGGTGACAGGTGATGTGAAATATCATACGGCCCTGGATGCTTTGACGGAAGGGATAGCCTTGGTGGATATTGGCCACTTTGCAGGAGAAATTGGAATGATGAGCGCAGTGGTGGATCGTTTGAAAACAGGCTTTCATTCTTCAATAAAAATCTGGGAAAGTCGCGTCCAGTCTGATCCTTTTCAATTTTGGCCCCTTTGATCAATCTTTAACACCTTTTTCAGACGGGGATTTATCCGAAACATTTCCTTTTGTCTGCCGAAAATAGCCTTAGCAGTTATTGATTTAACGGAGGTGCGCAATGGGGGCATTGCAAATCAAAAATCTTTCTTCATGGGGTTTTATCGATAAAAACAAGGACGGTAAAATCACCTCAGATGAAATTCCCACTTATCAGAATACAAAATTTCAAACAGACCAAATCAAGGCCTTTCAACTTTTGGCTTCTGTGGCAGGAGACAAGGCAGCGATCGATCAGTCTGACTTGGATCTTATCCAATCCGATGCACATATTCTTTCTCAGGTGATGCAAGGAGATCCAGAGTATCGGGGTGATTTGATCAGTCGAGCGAGTTTGGAAGAAGGCAAGCGTGAAGTGCCGAGTGCTCATGTGGGAGATGAGCGTGACGGAATTCCCCCGGTGGCATACAAACGTGTGGTTTCTTATGCTCAATTGGCTTTAAATTTTCAGGGAGCGCGCCTTTCTGTGAACGGAATTTACGATGCAAACATGACCCAAGCAGTGGCCCGCTTTCAATCTCGAGTCGGTTTGACGGGACGTGATGGAACTTTTATTGATCGAAGTACTTTTGCTTCCTTGGCTTTGGCTTCACAATATAATCCAGCGACGATAAAAGAGACTTTGGGCTCTATCAAAGTTTGGTTAACGAAACAAAGACCCAGCGCGTTTTTGCTCGACCATCATCAGGAGCATTATCCGGATCAGGCGGCTTTGATTATTTCCACTCTCCAGTATTTGTATCCTGAAGATGTGCCTCCCTGGAAAACGGAAGGGAGACTTGATCAAGCGAATGCCTGTCTTCAGAAATATTTTGGGGGACCCTGGATTGGACCGAGAGTCTTACAGTCCCTGATGGATGCCTTAGATACAAGAATTCCCAAAAAATAAGTTTCCGGAACTCGTAACCGGGTGTGTTGAGAGAGAAGAGAAAAGAAAGTCCCTAGGCTTGAAGCCTAGGGACTTTGCTTTTTGCATGTTTGACAAAGCTTTCGGGGTCTTGGTAAGGCCTTACAAATGACGAATCCAAAAATTCCTATAAAACTCGCTCATAGTCCTGATCCTGATGATGCTTTTATGTTCTGGGCCTTGGCGAAAGACAAATTCGATTATTCACCCTACCAGTTTACGCACATTTTATCTGATATTCAGACCTTGAATGAAAAGGCGGAGAAGGGGGAGTACGAAATTACAGCGATTTCCTTTTATGCCTATCCTTTTCTGGCGGACAAATATGCCTTGCTTCCTTCAGGTTCGAGTATGGGTGATAATTATGGCCCGATGGTAGTCTGCAAACAGGATAATTTGAGCAAGAAGCTCTCTGAGATGAAGATTGCCATTCCCGGTAAAAAAACTTCCGCTTATTTGGCCTTACAACTTTTTGAACCGAATTTAAAACCCGAAAATATTTCGGTCGAAGTATTTGATGAAATTCCCCGTCTGGTTGCAGAGGGAAAATATGATGCGGGTTTGCTGATTCACGAAGGCCAACTGACTTATCAGAAGGAAGGTTTGAAGCTTTTTGTAGACTTGGGAAAATGGTGGTTTGAAAAACACAATCTTCCTTTGCCTTTAGGTGGAAATGTCGTGCGTCGTGATTTGGGTGAAAAGGTGATGAAAGATCTTTCCCGCATTTTAAAACAAAGCATTCAAATGAGTTTGGATAACCGTAAAGAAGCTGTCGCTTATGCGCTTCAGTTTGGGCGAGGATTGGATATGGATCTCGCCGATCAATTCATCGGAATGTATGTGAATGAGCTGACGGTAGACTATGGCGAGCGCGGTCGAAAAGCCCTCAAGGTTTTCTTCGACGAAGCCTCGGAACGCAAACTCATCCCACCGATTGAGTTGAAGTTTGTGGATTAAGTCCAGCCTTCATGTTTCAACTATTTTAAAACCCATTTTCTTGGCAATGAGCTTCTGTTTTTCATCTAAAGTGAAAAAAAATAGGTTGGATTTTTCAGGGTCTAAAAAAAGAGCAGAAGCCAAATGATAAGCGTCTGCTCCGCGGCAATACCCCAGAGAAAAAATTTCCTCATATTCTTTTTGAAGAGACTGTTCTGGAAAAAGAAGTCCCAAGGGTGAAATGAAAGAATAGGCAAAGGACAAGTCAATATTTTCCCGTTTTGCGGTGGCGAGGACTTCCGCTTCTAATAAAGATGCACTATAAAGTTTTTTGAAAGAAGTAAGTGTCTTTCGAATTTGTTTGGAAGGACCTTCTTCTAATAAAAGGGCAATGATCACCGAAGAGTCAAGGTAGGCAACTTTCAATCACGATCCTCCAAGAACCTTTGTAATCCGCCTTTGCGAGCGATTCCCTTAGGGAATTTATTTTGACTGCGTGGAGCGAGGATCTTTCCGTGTTGAGAAAGACGTTCGATTCTAGTTTCGAAGCTCTCTGTTTGGTCGTGGGGGATAAGTTTTGCGATAGGGGTTCCCCGATCTGTAATGAGTATTTCAGAGCCTTGTTTCACTCTTTTAAGAAGCTTGCTGAGCTGGGTTTTTGCCTCGTAAATAGAATAAGTAGCCATTTGAAAAGTATAATAAACTTGACCAACTTGGTCAAGTTATTGTTTGAGTGCAGACCCCTGCATTCTCGTTACCAATTCCCACAAGATTTTTTCCCCTCGTGGAATTTCGGAAATTTTGAGACGTTCATTTTTACCATGCACGGTTTCCCGATCTTCGGTTTCGATCAAAAAAGGAATAATGCCATAAGCAATGGCTCCCTTGTCACGAAAGAAACGTGAGTCTGTAGCTCCCGGAGACATGTAAGGTAAAACAAGGGCTTTGGAATCATTTTTTTTCAAAATTTCTTCCAACAACTTGAAGTAGTGGGTATTAAAATCCGAAGCGCTGGGTAAACTTTCCTGAAGAAACTCCACATTGATATCAGGATTATTGATTTCTTGAATGATGCTTTTTCTAAATTTTTCCGGAGTCCATCCTGGAAGAATTCGGGCATCGATACTTCCAGAGGCTTCATTCGGAATGACATTTACCTTATATCCAGCCTCCAGAATAGTGGGAGTGAGAGTGTTGCGAACCATGGCATTAAAGGGTTTTTCCTGCTCGAGCTTTCTTTCAATGGGACCTTTAAAAAGAGTTTGGATGGGCCAGGAAAAAAAGTGTCTCAGAATATAAGACTCTGGAAAACTTTCAGTGCTGGCAAGTTTTTCCAAGAAGGCTTTTACGACAGGTGTTTCGGTAATAGCTTGGGGTTTTTCGGTGAGAAGGTTGATTGCGCGGATGAGTTTGAGAACCGCATTGTCTTCATTCGGCATCGAGCCGTGGCCGGATTTGCCTTTTGCGGTAAGTTTCATCCAGGCAACGCCTTTTTCGGCGACTTGTATTGCATAAAAATGTTTTCCGTTTCGGGTATTGCCGATGCTGCCTTCATTAAAAACATAACGTGCTGCAATCTGATCCCAATGGTGTTCCACCAGATATTTTACTCCTGCGCTACCTCCCGCTTCTTCGTCAGGGGCTAGAACTAAAATTACATCTCCTTCGAGGGGAAAGTTTTGGAGTTTGAGTTCAACGAAAGTATTAATTTCGAGGGCTAGCAGTCCTTTCATGTCTAGACTTCCACGACCATATAAATAGCCTTCATGAATTTCTGCTCCGAAAGGAGGGTAAGTCCATTCCTTGGGATTAGCGGGGACCACGTCCAGATGTCCCAAAAGAACGAGGTTCTCTTTTTTTCCATTTCCCTTCAATCGGGCAATCAAACTCGCCCGACCGGGGCTACTTTCAATAATTTCCGAGGGAATCTCGAATTGCGCTAGGTAGCCTTTGATATATTCTGCCGCCTTGATTTCATTGCCGGGGGGATTGCTGGTGTCGATACGGATAAGATTCTGTAAGAGTTCCAAGCTAGGCAAGGCTTTGCTTTCTGCCTGTAAAAAGCCTGGAAGAAAGAGAAATACCACGATGAAAATCAGAATTTTTTTCATACAACCCCCTCAATTTACCCACTTGCAAAAAAAGCAGCTTTTTTCATTAGATCGGGGGCTCCCGATGATCGCCCCCGTGCCCCCATTCTTGTTCGCTCAAAGAGAATCAATCT
>CAYPXN010000058.1:0-6828 GCA_964414715.1 uncultured Pseudomonadota bacterium
TAAGGGTGAGTGGATGGAAAATGAACCTTTGGCCCGTTATACCACGGTGAAAGTGGGTGGGCCGGCGGATGTTCTTTTCTTTCCTGCTTCTGTGGAAGATTTGATTTTAGCCGTCCAATTTTGCAAAAAAAATTCGGTTCCTTATTTTATTTTGGGAAATGGAAGTAATCTTCTTGTTCGCGATGGAGGAATTCGCGGTTTGGTGCTGAAGCTCCACCGTTGTTTGAATTCTTTCAATCTCGAAAAAGAAGAGGGGGATGAAGTGTGGATTCGTGCTGAAGCAGGTTTGCCCACTCCTAAGCTGGTAGAGCATTGTCGGCAGCAAGGTTACACGGGGATTGAAAGTTTGTATGGTATTCCGGGCAGCATCGGAGGCGCTATCGTGATGAATGCGGGAACTCGCGAAGGCGAAGTGGGAGCAGTGGTGGAAGAGTTGGTGGTGATGGATGCCACAGGTGAAATTAAGACCTATCCTAAAAAGAAACTTCGTTTTGAATATCGGGATCTCGACATTCCACGTACTGAAATTGTGTTGAATGTGTTGTTGAAATTAAAAAAATCGACTTCGGAAGAAGTATCCAGCAAACTTTCTTTTTTTCAAAAACGTCGTCATGAAACCCAGCCTTTGGATCAAGCCAATATGGGTTCTGTTTTTAAAAACCCCCCCAAACATTTTGCAGCTCAAATTATTGAAGAGCTTGGATTGAAGGGGGTGAGAGTGGGTGGAGCTCGTCTTTCAGAGAAGCATTCAAACTGGATTGTGAATGAAGGCGGAGCGACGGCCAAAGACATTCAAGCCTTGATGGGTCTTATCAAAGATAAAGTGAAGGAAACTTTGGGAATCAAACTCGAAACAGAAGTGAAAGTGGTGGGTGAGAAGTAAGAATTCACTCTGTTAAAACTGCTTAAACTTGCCAAAACAACCTTTTTTTATACCAACCGATAATTTGCTTAACGGGGCACTCCTAATCAAGGAGAAGTTATGACGAGAGTGACAATCCGAGAAAACTGTCCTGCTCCAGGACATCGCCCAGAAACCTTTGCAGTGGAAATTGTAGAAAGAGGAGCTGGCGAACAATCCTTTACCCCCGAAGAACAAAATGAAATTGTCTATCAAATGTTGGCTCATTATCGTGCGGAAGGTTTGGGCGACCTAGAGATATTTCCTCGTCTGAGGTCTTTCAGGATTAATGGCGGCAATAAAAATATTTCTATTCATGCAAGGGTACAGTCTCGTTGTGGCAGTCCTTTTTGTGTTCCTGACAATACTTATAATTTTGTTCCTACCTATGAATGCCAAAGTTCTAGGCCAAATAGGATGAGGCGTCTTCGCTAAGGGAGCTCAGAAAAAAAATATCCTTTAAAGGACTTGAAATTATCCCCATGCTTTGCTTTTCTGTACCTACTCAAAATAGGTGGAAGGCAAAGTATGTCCAAATTTAAAAATAAAAAAGTGGGAGTTTTATTGGGGGGAATGTCGAGTGAGCGGGAAGTTTCCTTGCGTTCGGGCAAAGCGATTGCCGAAGGTTTAAGAAAAAAAGGCTACGATGTTACGGAAATCGATGTCAGTACCGATCTGCCCCAGAAAATTAAAGATTCTGGTATTGAAGTTGCCTTTATTGCCCTTCACGGAAAATATGGGGAAGATGGGGCAGTGCAGGGTTTGCTTGAAATTATGAAAATTCCCTACACGGGATCTGGAATTTTGGCTTCATCCGTAGCGATGGACAAGATTCTTACCAAGAAAATCCTTCAGGAACGTGGTTTTTTAACACCTCAATATGCCTTTTTCGATGCCAATAAGGAAAATGCTTCAGAGTTTGTAAAAAATTTCATTCTTTCCCTTCCGGTGATTGTAAAACCTTCCCGAGAAGGCTCGACAATTGGAATTATAAGGGTGCAAGAGTTGGGTCAGTTGGAGGCGGCTCTGAAAGAAGCTGCAAAATATGATTCTCGAGTGCTGGTGGAAGAGTTTGTGACGGGGCTTGAGGTAACTTCGGGAGTGATTAATGGGGAAGCTTTGCCTTTGATTGAAGTGGTTCCGAAAAGTGGATTTTATGATTTTCAGTCAAAATATACTAAGGGTGCTACGGAATACATTCTGCCCGCACGTCTTCCTGAAAAGCTGAGTCAGGAAATTCAACAAACGACAGTCGAAATTTATCAAGAATTGGGTTGTGAAGGATGTGCGAGAGCAGATTTTATAGTCGATTCACAGATGCGTTTCTTCTTTTTGGAGATCAATACCATTCCCGGAATGACCGAAACTTCTCTTATTCCCAAAGCGGCTGCTCATGCCGGCCTAAGTTTCGAAAATTTAGTTGAAAAATTGTTAGATTCTTCTCGACTCAAGCTGTAATGAGGTGTAAAAAGTAGGATATATTTCTGACGATAGATGGGGTCTATCCAGTCTTAAATTTTTTATTAAAAATAGGTTCCTCTCATCCATGAGGAAGATAAAAGTATTTAGAAAAAGCAATGTGAAAGTTGCAAATCGAAAGCGTCGATTAAAAATCGCATTTCGAAGTGCGGTGACTTTGCTTGTCTTGGTGATTGCCTTTTTTGGATTAAGACAGGTGGGAATGCATTTGGATTCCCTGAAAATTAATCACATTGAGGTCACTGGCTTGGAGGCTCCCCTGACGAGTCAGAAAATTGTAAGTGAATCTGGTTTGAAAGTGGGGATGCCAGTTTTTGGGGTGAATCTCAGGGAGGTGGTTGAGCGTTTGCAGGAAAATCCCTGGATCGACAAGGTAAAGATCAGTCGTAAATTACCTCATACCCTCGTAATTGAAGTCAGCCCTCATAAACCAGAAATGATTTTGAGTGTGGGAGATTTTTATTATTTGGGTTCTCGTGGAGAAGTTTTTAAAGACTTGAAAGATAAAAACGACTCCCGAGATTTTCCCTATTTTACAGGTCTTACACGGGAAGAAATTGAACAAAATCCTCCCCGAGCCCGGGAAATTTTTGATCAGGCTTTGAAACTTTTGTCAGCCTACGAAGCTTTGGGTATTTCCAAAGAATTGGGTTTGTCAGAAATTCACTATAGCTCGGCGCAGGGTTTTAGTTTTTATCCGGAAAAGTCGCATATTCGAATTTTAGTAGGTTTTGATGATTTTGATCATAAACTTTCCCGTTTTACGGAAGCTTATGGAAAAATGAAGGAAAGTAATCGGTCTTTTGCATCAATGGATTTAAATTATGAGGGTAAAGTTATTCTAACTATGTAAGGGTTATTTTGTTCATGAATTGCCCTTACGATTCATGGGGAGATCAGGGGATGACAAAAAAGGGAGAACTCATTGTAGGTTTGGATATTGGTACCACCAAGGTGGCAGCGATTGTGGGAGAAATTACCGATGATGGAATTGATATTATCGGGATTGGTTCTCATCCCTCACGAGGATTGCGAAAAGGGGTGGTCATCAATATTGAATCGACGGTGGAGTCGATTAAGAAGGCAATATCAGAAGCGGAATTAATGGCCGGTTGCGATATTACCTCGGTATATGCAGGCATTGCCGGGGGACACATTAAAGGAATTAATAGTCACGGTATTGTGGCAATCAAAGATCGTGAAGTGAGGGAAACGGATGTGCATCGTGTGATCGATGCAGCGCAAGCAGTGGCAATTCCTCTGGATCGCGAAGTGATTCACGTGATTCCACAAGAATATATTGTGGACGGTCAGGATGGAATTAAAGAACCCATGGGGATGTCCGGGGTTCGTTTGGAAGCCAAGGTTCATATTGTGACTGCGGCTGTGACCAGTGCTCAAAATATTGTAAAATGTGCCAACCGTTGTGGTTTGAATGTAAATGATATTATTTTGCAACCTCTTGCTTCTGCCGAATCTATTCTCACCAATGAAGAAAAAGAATTGGGAGTGGCTTTGGTGGATATTGGGGGTGGAACGACTGATATCGTGATTTTTTCAGAGGGAGCTGTGGTGCATACCTCGGTACTTACCTTGGGTGGAAATCATGTGACAAACGACGTGGCAGTAGGTCTGAGAACTCCCGCTGCAGAAGCAGAGCGTATCAAACAAAAATATGGTTGCGCCTTGGCTTCGATGGTTCAGAAAGAAGAAACCATTGAAGTGCCCAGTGTGGGAGGAAGAAAACCACGCGTTTTATCTCGTCAAATCTTGGCTGAAATTATTGAACCACGTGTGGAAGAAATTTTTAATTTGGTTCAACAGGAAATTATCAAGTCGGGTCTTGAAGACAGAATTTCTTCCGGAATTGTATTGACGGGAGGCTCTGTAATTTTGGAAGGTATGCCTGAATTGGCAGAACAGGTTTTTAACATGCCCGTTCGTCGAGGGGCACCTCGTGGAATTGGTGGATTGGTAGATGTGGTGAAAAGTCCGATGTATGCTACCGGCGTGGGTTTGGTGATCTGGGGATCGAAAACCCAGGCAAACAGTCGCTTTAAAGTACGTGAAGCGAATATATACTCAAAAGTGAAAGATAGAATGAAAGAATGGTTCGGGGAAATTTTTTGAAGTAAGGTGTGAAGCGTTAGGTGTGAGGTGAATGATAAAAATCCTCCTCACTCCTCACGCCTTACTCCTCACGGGAGGCTCTTATGTTTGAATTCGAAGAAAATCTCGATCAAAACGCTAAAATTAAAGTCATTGGTGTAGGCGGAGGCGGAAGTAACGCGGTCAATACCATGATACGCTCCAAATTGGATGGCGTTGAGTTTATTGCAGCCAACACCGATAGCCAAGCGCTTCGCTCCAGTAATGCACAAGTCAAAGTTCAAATTGGAAGAGAGCTTACCCGAGGTTTGGGTGCCGGTGCTAATCCGGAAGTGGGTCGCAATGCAGCGATGGAAGATCAAGCTTTTCTTGCCCAAGTGCTTGATGGCGCTGACATGGTGTTTATTACTGCAGGAATGGGCGGAGGAACGGGTACCGGAGCAGCGCCTGTAATTGCAAAAGTTGCCAAAGAAATGGGTGCTCTCACCGTCGGTGTTGTGACAAAGCCCTTTGCCTTTGAAGGTAAAAAAAGATCCAAACAGGGTGAACTGGGAATTGAGGCTTTGAAGGAAAATGTGGATACCCTGATTGTGATTCCGAATGAAAAACTTCTTCAAGTGGCGGGTAAAGATACTCCCATGATTGATACTTTTAAGATGGCTGACGAAATCTTGCTTCAGGCTGTGAAAGGTATTTCAGATTTGATTACTATCCCCGGTTTGATCAACCTCGACTTTGCAGACGTAAAAACGATCATGGGTGAAATGGGAATGGCCTTGATGGGCACAGGTTCTGCAAAATCTGAGAATCGTGCAATTGAAGCTGCTCAGAAGGCAATTTCTTCCCCTTTGCTGGAAAATGTTTCCATTAATGGGGCTACGGGCATCATTATTAATATCACAGGTCCTTCAGATATGACCTTGTTTGAAGTGAATGAAGCCTCTAAGCTCATTCAACAAGAAGCTCATGAAGAAGCGAATATTATTTTCGGTGCAGTGATCGATGATAAGATGAAAGAAGATATTCGTGTAACGGTGATTGCAACCGGATTTGCAAAATCCGCCAAAAAGGGTGTTTATGCTCCCGCAACCACTTTGCCAAAATATAAAAATCCCACTCCTACTTATGTGGCTCCTGCTGTGTCTGCTCCCGTCGCTGCTCCTGCGATGAAAGCAAGTCCTGTGATGGTCAGTTCGCAAGAAGCTGCGGTAGAAATGCTGGCTCCTAAAAAAGCACCTGTTGGCGCCAGTTTTCTTTCTTCACAGGGGGCGACTCAAGAGTCTCTTTTTGAACCTGCTCCCCGTAAAGAAGAAGTAGAAATGAGTGATATCAAAAAGCTGGTAGCGGAAATTGGTGTGATTGATGCGGATCAGGATGAATATGATATTCCCACATTTCTCCGCAAACAGGCTGACTAATTTTGATTTAAAAGTTCATCTACTGCGTTGTTGATTCGTTAGCAATGCTCACATACCATCCTAAGTATGCTGCCCTAGCAACTGCCTTGTAGCTGAAGTTTTTAAATCAAAATTTTAATCTGTTCTTAATTGAGCATGCTTTTGGTTTTAAAATGCGTTCTGAAAAGTTAAAAGGTAAAAAAGAATCCTCCTCAAGAGGAAGTTCGCCGAGTCATGCGCGCAGGGCCGAAGTGTTGGGTATTCTTTTTATTGCCTTGGCGGTTTTTACCGGACTTGCCCTTTTTTCTTATTCTCCCCATGATCCTTCCCTGAATACGAGTAATGGACATGCTTTGGTGGAGAATTTGGGTGGAGTGGTAGGGGCTTATACTGCGGACGTGTTGATTAGTATTTTTGGTCTGGCTTCTTATCTTGTAGTCTTCGTATTTTTTATTTTGGGGACCTTCTTTTTCAGGGAAAGTCCTCCTTCCCTAAAAATTACAAAAGTTTTCTTGATGTTTTTCTTTTTGGCGATGGCATCGATTTTTTGCCAACTCCAATGGAAGGCCGTTCCACTGGCAGGTGAAGAAGTGATGGCAGGAGGATTAATCGGCACACTTATCGCCGAACCCATGAGAACTTATCTCAATCCGGTGGGGGCTTATTTGGTGGTGGTGGCTTTGTGTTTGCTTACCTTTGTTTGGGGGACCGGCATTTCCTTGGCAAAGGCTTTTATTTTTATCAAAAGGTTTGTGAGTGCTTGTGTAATGAAATTGAAATCGCTGTTTGTCATTTATGCAGCACGTTTCCAAAAAACTTGGGAAAAGTACCAGGAAAATAAAAAGCTTGCTGAAGCTGCCAAAGAAAAATCTGAAAAATTAAAAAAACAGGAGCCTGTCAAAATTACGATTCCAAAACCTGCTCCGGGTACCTTGACTGCAC
>CAYPXN010000059.1:0-22468 GCA_964414715.1 uncultured Pseudomonadota bacterium
ACTTTTTACATTTTTAGCATAAAAGATATTTTCTATTGCCACCACATCGGGAGAAAATTTTGCGATCAATTCTTTTACTCCCGAGAAAATAGTATGAAGACGTTGGGGAAAAGTGTCCTGATTTCGGGTGAAAATCCCCCCTTTATCAATATGACGAAGTCGGGATTGGACCGATTCTACGAGCCCGTAGCCGGTGATTTGAGATCCGGGATCGATGCCGAGAATGATCATAGGGGGAAGTAGGCAGTAGTTCGGTAGACAGTAGTTTAGTAGAAACAAGTGTTTTTATCTACTGACTACTGAATTCTGACTACTGATTACTTAATTTTTCCATCACATCATCGGGAATATCAAAGTTTGCGTAAACTTTTTGGACATCGTCATGATCTTCGAGAGATTCCATAAGTTTGAGCATCTTTTCTGCATCGGGCCCGGTGAGTTTAATGTAGGTTTTCGGAATCATCGATACTTCGGAAGAGGTGTAGAGCAGCTTAGCATCATCCAGGGCTTTTTTTACAGCGTCGAAGCTGGCAGGATCACAACTGACCTGAAAATCATTCTCACCTTCCTGAATATCATCCGCGCCGGCTTCGAGTGCAACTTCCATTAGTTGATCTTCGCTTACTTTGCTTTTGTCGAAGTAGAAAACTCCCTTTTTTTCGAAGGTCCAGGCAACAGATCCAGATTCGCCCATGTTTCCACCGCCTTTTCCGAGAATATTGCGAAGTTCGGACACCGTGCGATTTTTATTATCGGTGAGAGATTCAATCATAATGGCTACACCCGCGGGTCCGTAAGCTTCATAAGTAATATCTTCGTAACTCACTCCTTCGAGTTCACCGGTTCCTTTTTTAATGGCGCGTTGAATATTATCCATGGGCATGGATTGGGCTCGGGCATCGTCGACCGCTTTGCGTTAGCGGGGATTGCCGGCAGGGTCTCCGCCTCCCATACGAGCAGCAACGGTGATTGCCTTGATGAGCTTGGTGAATACTTGGCCGCGTTTGGCATCCGCGGCGCCTTTTTTGCGTTTAATGGTTGCCCATTTGGAATGTCCTGACATGTAAAGATCCTTTGTTTTGATTCCCCCCTTAATTTAAGGGGAGGAGAAATAGATAAAAAACTTAACAAAGAGGTAGGGATGACTCAAGGGTAAAATGCAGGAAATTACTGAATCGTAAAGCTTTTTTCATAAACCAACTGACTTTGGGTGTTGACGTCATGAACAATCAAGATGATTTTGTAAGTTCCCACTTGAGGATTGGGAGGTAAAATTACCTGATTTGCAAACAAAACATGTTGAACACCCTCTGCAAGTTTTTGGGAAAATTTTACCACATCATTTTTGTTAATCAGAAGTTCTCCATTGGGAGCTTCTACCTGAATGTCTTCCACCAACATTACTTGTCCATTTGCATCTTTTTGAAAGCCTGTAAGTTTGAAAAAGGCAAAAATCAAATCTCCCGGATGAAACAAGGCATCGTTACGAATGAGTGTGGGATCGGGTCCTGCAGAAAGATAAAACTCGGTTATTTTGAGCAAGTTGCTCGTTGTTTGAGGTTTGGCTTCTGTGCGAGGTCGTGTGACGACTACATTGTTGGTCTTGGCTTCTTCCACCACGCTAAAGGCATCCGGACTGGAAACCTTGGTAGCAGTTTTGGCCGGAGGAGTGCTGGAAATACTCGGGAGCGAGAGAGATTTTAAAAACCATTTTCGTTCCGGATTTTTACTGGAGAGAAAACCCAGGGTGAGAATACAGATGATAAGCAGAGCAATTGCCAGGGCTGCTTCTTTGTTGGCTTCTTTTCTTATCACCAAAGTTTCGGCGATGTAATCCCCCATTCTTTGTTTGCGCCGGGACAGGACGAGAAAAGGATAAGCCAAGATAACATCGAAGGGACGAAATAGATTTCGGATGATCGCAGCGCTGTTATCCAGATTTTCCCCGTTTTCCAAAATGCTGTGGCGCTTCAAAATAATTTTTCCGGGTGTGCTGGAAAGCAGCATTTCAAAAATCATGAAATAACCGAGAGTCAAAAGAGGGAAAAGTGCGATGAGAATCGAGAATGAATTTGTATTTTTTGGATTCAGTGCAGCAAGATAAAACCAGATAAACGCGCTGAAAAAAATGAGATCCAAAAAGAATCCCAAAGCTCTGATGAAAGTGGAAGCCAGGGTGATTCCTCGGATGTCTACGATTGAACTATTGTGCCGATTTTTTTTGACGACCACTGTGCGGGCAGCACGGTCTCCCAAGCGTTGATAAAAACGGGAGCCTTCCATTGAAAGAACCGCGACGAAGAAAAAGAGGGGGTAATCAAAAAGCCGGCAAAGATTTCTGAGGAATACATTTGCAAGTGAGGGTGCGCTGCCATCCAGATCTACCACTTTAAGCCGGCAGAGAAATTTTCCTGGCGTTGCAGAAAGAACCGATTCGAAGAGGACATAATAAAAAAGGACGAGGGCAAAACCCAAAAACCATGAGGTGAGGCTGCTTAAAAAACCCCAACGAAGATCGAGGGTGTAAAACCAAACCTTATCGAAGAGGTTTTGACGAAGCAAAGCCTGCATGGCAATCAGTAAATAGGTCAGGAGAACAGAATCCACGAAAAATGCGGCAAAACGATCTTTTGGTAGGGCAGCATGGAGTGGAAATCTTTTTATATCAAAAGGGCTTACATTAAAACTTTCAAGAGCATCTTCTGTTGATGCGTTGCGTTGTGGGAAGGGTGAAGTGAGGGAAGATTTGCGCGCAAAGGCAACGGTTTCATCGTCCTTTTCTGGCACATTATCAGATTTTTTCTCATTTTCTTCGACGACCGTAAGGTCCTCTTCATCATCCCAAGAGTTTGACATCTCCATATGATAACTGTTTGAAATGAGAAAGAAAAGTGAAGATTATGTAGGTCCTAAGCGAATAGTATGAGTCCAAAAACCATGATAAAGCTCTCGGCTTTTTCCCCAATTTCCCCAAGCAGGGGCCACTTGTCCTGGCCTTGCACAAACAGATAAAGCATAATCGTACAAGTTCATGAAATTTTGTCCTTCATATCCTTCCAGCATTTCTGTCGAATGACCCAAGGCTGAAAAATCGACATCAACCGTCATGTCTGCCCGATAAGCCAAGCCCGTCGCTTCGGAATTATAACTATCCAGTGGATCTGAATAAAAAGGCATTTGAGTTTGACCCAAATATGCCAGGTAAGGATTTGCCCGATCATTATAAATTGTATTTCGCCCGCCAAAACGTCGGAATAATTTACGGTGTGGGGCTTTGTTGAGCAGACTGTCTCTTTTTCCACCATAATCAATACTAATCACTTCACCCTGCTTGAGGTGGCGACGAATATTTTCTAACCAGGCTGCTTGATCAAGATGAACAAAAAAACGTTGCCCCTCCTGAAGGCTTACTTTGTGTGTTTGAAGAAAAGATGCAAGTTCAGGACGGGGTGGGCGAAGTTCTTCCTGTATCAGTCCTCCGCGACTACTGATGTGCACTTCATAAAAATCTCCCTGCAGGTAAGTAATTTGTGTGGGAGGAAGCATGTCGAGCAACTCCACAGATAAAAATACCCCATTGTCTACATCGGGCAGAGGATCTGAAAAGGCTGAAGCGAGATGAAATCGGCAACGGTCTTCAAAAGCCCTGAGGTTTTCTCTTTGATGTTCCTGAAGCATGGGGCTTCTTTCGACGATGTGGTAATAGAGTGAATTTCTCAAGCGCTGCCAGGATTGGTCGCCCTTGTTTGCGAGCTCATCCAATTCAATGAACATGTTTCGGGCCAAGGTTCCATTTCCGGCACCCATTTCCACGACTTCAAAAGGATCGGGACAGTTTTGACGAATCCAAGCTTCATAAATACCACGAATCAAAAAAGCGGCAGTCGGAGGATATTCGGAAGGAGTTCTGAAAAGTCCACTATGAGCACCGATGAGGTCGCTCTGAGCAGGATTCATGTAAACTCCTCGTTCCTTTGCATACATCATCTGATCGAAGTATTGATCAAAAGAAAGTCGGGATTCTGCGGCAGAGATTACTTCGATGCCATGTTGTTCGTAAGGACCTCTGCTTGTTTGGTATTCCTCCATCATTTCTCTCCAATTCATTCCCAGTTTGGCGGCAATTATTTTTGCCATGAACAAACAGGGAGCCACCGAGACGCGGGAGTGAAATGCCAAATCCAAAAAGAAACGCATGTCTGCGCGAAGAGCAGTGGGATCTCGTTGAGAGGGGTGAAATGGAATTCTTTCGGATAAGTGAAAAGGGTTTTCTTGAAGGAGTTCAATGTCCTGTGCTGTGGAAAAATAACGATAAATATTTTCCCCATTTTGGATAAAAAAATCCTGAATACTGCAGCCCTGATAACGGGCCATTTCCTGGAAATCTGCAAGGATGCTGGAGTCTGCATGTTTCATGCGTTTGATTAAAAAAAGTTGGCTATGAAAGGAACGTGCAAATAATCTGCGGGTGATTTCTGTTTCGCTCATTTGATTTAAATCAAGAACAGGGAATTCAGCTTCTTGAATGTTGAAATCTTTTGTTCGGGTAGAAGAAGTTGTGACGTCATTTACATCGGGTGCTTCATTTCTTTTGTTTGCCTCTGAGGCATTGCTAAGAATGTGAGGAAAGGAAGAAGGAAGAGATGAGAGGTGAGATATGAGATGTCCTTCTCTTTCCAAATTTCTTTCGACTCTTTGTATTCTTCCTCCCGTAAAATGAGCAGAGAGGGTGGAGCCCATAGAAATTTGGAGTGTGGCAAGATTTGCTTCCAGAAATTGTTGAGACAAGGATTTGTTTGTATTTTCTTCGAGGCCTACGAAAGCAGTCGCATGATGTCCCGCCATCATGGCGAGAGATTGGATAAGGTGTTGTGTTGGGGCGCTGTTTGTTGTGCCCATTTCCCCCATCAATCGGAAGATGCCGAAATTGATAAAATGAGAGAAAAATTCAGAAACGGGTGGCGCGAGACTGGGGGCACCCCACCAGCCCGCAGGTCTACTGGCCGAGGACTGCTGGGGGATGTCGAAGCGACAGGACCCGTTTCGAGATAAAGCAGTCATTGTAGCCGCTTCTGCCGCCACCGATCCCAGATGAGAAATAAAATTGAGTAGGGGTCCGCCTAAGGCAGATGTTCTGGAAAACGCCGACAAAATTCCCACGCGTGCGATGCGTCCTGCAAAGCTGGAGAGGGCCATAGAAGCGAGGGAAAAGGTGTCGGTAGCGCCTTCGCTGAAGCCGTTGATAGAGGCATCTAAGCTAAGTTGAGCCTCGCTGAACTGAGAACTAGTTCGAGAGGAGGCTAGGCTTGATAAAAATGGCATCAAACGAGTCATGGAGATTCATCCATCTCGTGTGCCCAGATTCCATAATTGTTTTGGTATCTATTCGGTTACCTTGGAAAAAAGTTGCTACTCCAATACTTCAATGGTTTCTTCAGCCTTATTTTTAGGATGGCGGGTTAAAATGAGTAGAATACAGCTAATCATTACAATCAGCGAACCCAATACGGAATACCAATCAGGCACTTCTTGGAAATAAATCATCCCTAAAATGAAGGAGAAAAGGACTGAAGAGTAAGAGAAGGGAGAAACCCAAGAGGCATGTTCGTTCTTATAGGCCTGAGTAATAAAAAGTTGGGCAAAGGCACCCGTGAAACCGGCGATCAATAGACAAATCAGAACAGTGTGTTGAGGAAAGATTGCTTTGTGGATCATGAGGGGAGTGGTGAATAAAGATGAAATTCCCGTAAAATAGAAAGCCATGGTGAAGGAAGAATCGGTCTCATGGAGATGGCTGATGGTAAGATAGGCAATAGCAGCCACAATCCCACCGAAAAGTCCTACCAGGTAAGCGTAATTGAAATGTGCGAAAGTGGGTTTGATAATCAGGGCAACTCCCCCAAATGAAATGAGACTTAAGGCAATAAGTGTTTTTGAAAGTTTTTCTCCCAAAAATAAAGCCGAGAATAAGGCCACGAAAAGAGGAGAGGTTTGATTGAGAATGGCGGCGTCACCCAGAGAGATTTTTGAAATGGCATAAAAATTCAGGTTGAGAGCAACGAAGCCCGCAAATCCTCTGCCCAGAAGGAGCAGTGGCCTGTTTCCAATAAAAGAATCTTTTCGGATAAAAATGAGAGAACCCACTAACACAACAGAAATGATGGAACGAAAAAACACAGCTTCATAAACGGGAACGGATTGCAATGCAACTTTGACGGCAGCTCCCATGATGGAAAAAAGAAGACAGGCGACGATCATGCAAAATACTGCATTTTCAAAACTTCGGCGGATTTTTTTGAGCATAAGATTTCAAAAAGAGGAGTGCTAAAACAATTTCTCAAAACTTCAAGACCTTACATTTTCTTTCAAAAGATGCGATTGTGTAAGAGACCCACCTTAAAGTTTTTCGAAATTATTTCAGTGCTCCTTTCGAGTTTTAGCGACAAATCAATTTGCCGGTGCCATTGGGGTGGAAGTTTGCGTTGCAAGAAGTGCTTTCTTTTGCGATTTTGACGGATTGCGAAAGCTGACTCCATTCCCCATTATCATTTTGATACGACACCCGAACGAAGTAATTGCCATAAGGAAGTTTTCTCAGCAAAGGTTTTTCCACATTGCTTGCCACTCCAGAAACGGAAATTTTTCCCCAAGGCATCGCACGTACTGAAAGAAATCCCTTTTCAGGAATCACCAGGTTTTTTTGAACTTCATTTTTGGGAGCAGGGAACGCAGGCGAAGATTCTGTGCTTTTTGTTTCAGTGTGTGGATTCAGGGTGAAAGATTCAGCGTTTGATTCTGGGACAGGCTCTAATGGAGGAGAGGGAGAACGAAGAATTCGGGCCTGTCTTGAATTTTGAATTTTAAAATAGAAATATCCCGATAATCCCAAGGCACAAAATGCCAGGAGTATGAGAAAAAGTTTGGAACTTTTATTTTTTGGATGAGGGAATGGGGTAAGGGAGGGATTGCGGTCTGTATTTGCGACAAAAATGTTTTCGAGCGAACGCGTAATTTCATGATGGGTGTCGGAGTTTAGTTCCCGGGACACAATCGCGTTTGTTTCTCCCAAGTCTTTCAGGAAATCGAAGTCTTTGAGTTTGTCTTCCTCTTTTTCCTCTTGAGGTTGTGCAAGCTTTTGGAGACGCTTGAAAAAAACTTCCTTCCCTTCTTTTTCGTGCAGCCTTTCTGAGGCGTCTTGTAAATCTTTCAGAAACTCTTCTGCGCTGGAATATCGGTTTTGAGGATCTTCAGCGAGAGAGCGTTTCAGAATTTTAAGCAGGAGAGGATGCAAAATTAAATTGTCGAAGGCATTCGCACTTTTGAAAGCACGTACTTCATCGAGAATCTTAAGATCACTTTTGCCTGTAAAAAGTTTTTGAGTGGTGAGCAGTTCATAAAAAAGAATGCCGCAGGCAAAGAGGTCGGTTTTAAAATCGACATTTTCAGCCCGGGCTTGCTCGGGAGACATGTAGCTGAATTTTCCTTTAATGACACCGGTAGAGGTGTCGACGCTGCGAGAGCGTGCATGTGCTATTCCGAAGTCCGTAATTTTAATTTTCCCTTCCGAGGAAATGAGAATGTTTTGGGGGGAAATGTCCCGGTTGACAATCTCGAGATTGTGGCCCTGTTTGTCGCACTGTTTGTGAATGTAATCGAGGCCTTTCAAAATTTCAGAGAGAATGTGAATGCATTCAGAAATGCTAAAGCGTTCGGATTTTTCCTGGGCTTGTCGAATGATTTGTCTGAGATCCCAACCTTTTACGTACTCCATGCTAATGTAATACAGATTGTCTTCTTTTCCGAGTTCATAGACCTGTACCACCCGTTCGTTTTGGAGTTTGACGAGGATTTTTGCCTCGTCGATGAGCATGGAAATGAATTCGGGATTGGCAGACCAAGGAGGCAAAATTCTTTTAATAACCACTTCTCTTTCAAAACCTTCGACTCCCAACAGCTTTGCCCTGAAAATTTCCGCGGTTCCACCCAGAGCAAGTTTTTGGGTTAAAAGATATCTTCCAAAAGGGATCGCTTTCATAAAGTTCTTTATATTTCACCGCATTGCGTCATAATTTTTTGTGTGTTTTCTTGCGAAATCCATTGACAGAAATCCATTTGATTGACTAGTTATTTTATACAATCCAGAAATTTCAAATTTTGTTTTGTGATTCTCATTTTTTGACCGGCGCTCTTTCGAGGGGCGCCGGTTTTTTTTAACTCATCCTATAAATTGTCCTGATTTCTGGAATGAGTTTTTATGTGACTCCTAAATTCCGCACCGCTTTTTTATTCACTTTTGTGGCGGGATTGCCACTCCGCCTACGGCGGATCGCAATGACACCCGAGTTTTATCAGCTGCGGAGATCAGGATGCTTTTTTCTCGCAACTTCTTTTGCGGAAGATCGAATATTCCTCATAAACAAAATAAACAGAAACGGGCTGCTTTTAAGCTTTGGATGAGGGTGTTTGTCATGCGTTCGGAACATAATCTTTTGTTACGTCATAATTTTTCTAGCTCCAGTCATTTAAATTCTACTCAACTTCATATGGATGCCATCACGGAATCTTTTGCCGAAAAGGCCCGTGATCCCTATTCCTTGGCTGCGGTAGTTGTGGGGGGCGCTGCTTTTAGAGCGGTTCGCGCTTTGAGTGTTTCTACTTTGGGAGGCTTAGTTGCAGAATCCCGAGTGGGTGCTGCTTTGTTGAATGTGGGAGCAAATAGTGTGGCCTTGGTTTTGGAAGCGGGAACTTTTGTCACTTCGGAAAGATTATTAAGAGTAAGTTTGGGAGGCGCCGACCAATCTTTGCTTCGATGGGAGGGAGCAAATGGTTTGAAGAATGCCTGGGCATCTTCGATTGTCAATTTTGGTGCTTTGAGGGGAGCTGGTTTTGTGACGGCGGGTACCAGTGGTTTGGTTCAGCATGCAGCTTCTGTATCAGCAATGGTTTCTGCTAATCATGCCAGTGCAGCTTTGGGTTGGACCGAAGCACATGCGGGTACTTTGATGGAGGAAATTGTGGAAGCGAGTGTCCTGGATCTGCAAATGAAAGCAGGCATGAGTTTGATGCACACTTTCGCGCCGGGAATTACTCACTGGGAAAGAAGCGTCGATGTGGCGCATGAAGCTCGGTTGGCAACTTTGGGCCGAAGCTTTGCTCATGGAGAAACATCTACCGTACAGGAATCTTTGTTGCCGGTGATGAGAGCGGAAGAAGGAGATGTACGTCCAGAGCAAGCTGGGAGAGAAGAAAGAACTGAAACACCTGAAACACCTGAAACACCTAGAGTTTCTGTTAGCAATAGGTTGCATCTACTCGGCTTGGGTGCTTTGAGTACTTTTTTACTAGGTTTTACTACGCATACTGAAAGTTTGGCGATGCAAGCTGCAGCAGTGGGTGTGGGTTTGGCTGTTGTAGGAAAAGAAGTGTGCGATCGTTATATTTGGCCTCGTTTCAGACAAAGTTTTATCGATAAGGCACAGGCGCGAGGCGTGGATGTTAGCCAGATCGACGTTTCGGGTCAGGCATTGGCTCCCCTTCGGGAGATTTTGCAGCAGACACGTGTTGATTTTGCACAAAATAAAAAAATAGTGGTTCCAAACTCCTTAACCGCTGGCGCTGTTGTAGCAGCCTTGAGCGCTTGCTGGGCATCTATTGCCCATCGTCCTTTGCTTACCGCTTTAGGTTTGGGATTGGCACCTTTTCTCGATGGTATCGATGGAACCGTCGCCAGAAAATTAAAGGCAGCTTCCCGTTCTGGAGCTTTGGCAGATGATTTTGCAGACAATGTGAACAATGGACCGATTTTAGGGACTCTTACTTTTGCTCATTTGGCGAATTTGGGTCATCCATTTTTGGGCATGATGACGGCAGCTGCCTTTACCTTGGGAATTCGTACTCGTCTCAGCGCATTTCGTTTGTTTTCAGACAACCCAGATTTGAAGCCCGTGGAAGACCGTTTGGGAAATCCTCATTACGAAAATGGTCGGGGGTTTTTAGGTGTTGCTTCGCCTGTGGCTGCCATGTCTGTTTTGGGATTGTATAATAGTGTACACAACTCGCCTTATCTCTTTTTCGGTGGATGTATGTTTACCGCCTTCTCTTTGGTAGACATGATGGCTCGCGGAAAAATTGCCAAGGCCCTGACGGGTGCTCGCGCAGCAGCCTATTCCATTCCTGGTGGAGCGTTGGCTCTTTATCAGAATTTGCTGGATTCAGGCCATGTGGATGGCTTGACTCGAACGGTAGATGTACTCTCAAGTGCAACCGCTTCATTTGTACTTTGCTATATTGCCGATCCTTACGTGCGTGCGGCTCTTAGAAAGGTGAGCAGGGGAAGTAATGGAAGTCTAGAACCTGTAAAAAGTGCGCTTGAAAGAGAAGGTTTAACAGGCGATAGTGATGCTGAAATTCCTCCCGCACCTCCTCGTGAGTAAAAATTGAAGTTTTTGAAATAAAATCCCTTTGTGATTCTCTTTAAGAATGTTATTTTCTCTCTCGTTCCTTTCTATATATTTTTTTGAATCAACCCCACGAGGCGATAGCCGTTGTCCCATAAAGAGGGACTACTTCGTTGAGGGGGAGGCTCCGTCCGCCTTTGGTGGATGGAGGGGGCGATGACCGCAGGAAATCCCTGTGGGACGCTAGCCCCTATGATGCTTGGGAAAATATGCAAAACAAAACCCTCTTTGGTGTTTTATCCCTTTTTTTAATTTTCCTCTTTGCTTCTTTTATAATCCTGCTTGAAAAGCCGAGCGGAAATCTTTCTGGTGTTGTTTACAACGAACTTCATCAACCGATTGTTCATGCCCGTGTGAATGTGGAGTCTTATCCCCGGGTCAAAAATGCCTTTACCAATGAAAAAGGGGAATTTCATGTCGATGGAATTCCTTTGGGAAAATATTACGTCAATATTTCTGCCAAAGGTTATCAGTATTATTACGCAAAAGATCAGGTGAATATTGCTGAGGGAGTTACCTCGTCCTTGGGAGAAGTGACTTTAAAAGAAAAAGATCCTTATCTGTATGTGAGTGTTTGGAGCACGGTCAAAACTCCGGATGAAAAGGTGAATTTGACTTTAAGCGGTTCCAAGGTTTCGGAAGTGGGCTTGAGTGTTTATAAAGTGGATTTGGTCAGTTTTCTGAATGAAGGAAAGGCGCTTTCAGATTTATCGAGTGACAAATTCGATCCCTCCAATTCTCCCCAGTTCAAAAAAATAAAAGAATGGAATGAAAAAATCCCTGACGCGGATGTTCCCGAGTTTGATTTGAAGGTTCCTGCAAAAATTGAGGGGGCAGGGCTTTATTTGGTCCACAGCTTTGCATCAAGTGTCGATCGTAAAAGAAATTTCATGGCCAACACTTTGGTGAACAAAAGTAATCTCGGTTTTGTTCTGAAAAAAGATGATCAAAAGTTGGTGATTTACGCGAATACTTTTGATCATTCCCAGCCGGCATCCCATGCGGATGTGAAGATTTTTTTCAGTGCTGGTCCGGATCAAAATAAAGACCCCATCCTTACCGATGCCCAAGGTCTGGCAGAAGTGGGTATTGCAAATCTTACTATGGAAGATATGCAATCCATGTTGGTGGTGGCGAGCCAGGGAGACAACATTGCCTATGCTTATGTTCCCCAAAGTTCTTCCTATGATGAGATGGATTCCGAAGGGATGGTGGAAGGAGAAGGGGATGCCGTAGAGGGGGAAGGGGCGCTAGATCCCAATGCAAAACCTGCGAAAGTAGTAAAGTATAGAACCTTTATTTACACGGAGCGTCCCCTCTATCGTCCGGGACAAAAAGTTTATTTCAAAGGGGTGATTCGCAGTGAAAACTCTCAGGGTCAATATGACCTTGTTCCCGTGCAGGAAATCCCGGTGCATATTACAGGTCCCAAGGGAGACACCCTTGCAGAATTGAAAATCAAAACAAACAACTATGGCGCCTTTTGGGGCGACTTTGATCTCGATGAAGATGCAGACTTGGGATATTACTCTGTCGTTGCTCAACTCGGTTCCAAGGAATTTAAAAAAGATTTCGAGGTGGATGAATATCGCAAGCCGGAATTCAAGGTGGATATTACTCCCCAACAGCCTCGCTATTTTTCAGGCGATAAAGTTAGCTTTCAGGTGGATGTGCAATATTACTTTGGAGCTCCTGTCCAAGCCCAGTTGGAGTATACCCTTTATAAAAACACCTTTACTTATCACTTGCCGGGAGAAGATTCTCCTTATGATGACTATTATTATGATGCAGGATTTGGTGGTTACGGGGAGGTCGTGGAAGAAGGGTCAGCTCAAACCGACGCGAATGGTCGCGCGGTGGTGACAGCTCAGAGTACAAAATCTGACGAAGATCAAAAATATATTTTGAGAGTGGTGGCCAAAGATATCACGGAAAGAACGGTGGAAAGGGAAGGGGAAGTTTTGGTGACGGCGGGCGATTTCTTTTTTCAAACTCACCGTGATCAATATTTGGCGATGGCCGGTCAAAATTTTCCGCTGACGATTAAAACTTTTGATTACGATGAAAAACCTGTTTCAAGAAATTACAAAATAGTTGTGGAGCGTGAAAAATGGGACCCCGTGATTCATGAATACAGCTATGAAAATGAAAAGACGATTGAAGGTAAAACGGATACGTCGGGATCGGCCAAGTCTGAAATTAACGTTGCAAAAGGTGGTTACTATCGTCTGAACATTGAAGGAAAAGATTCCCAGGGTCGTGAGGTTGCCTATTACGATTATTTGTGGGTGAGTGGAACTTCAAAAGACTCCGAAGATTATGGACTCGAAAAGAAAATTTCGATTGTGACCGACAAAAAGAAATACCAGCCGGGTGAAACCGCCAAGGTTTTGTTGGTGGGGCCCGTGAAAGATGCCTCGGTACTTTTGACGATTGAAGGGACTCAATTGCATGAATACCATGTAGAAAAGCTGGATGGTTTTTCCAAGCAGATTGAAATCCCCCTCAAAAAGGAATGGATTCCCAATATTTTTCTCGCTGCGAGCCTGATCGATAAAAAAGATGTTTATGAAGATAATGTTGAAATTACCTTGGGAACTCCTGAAAAAACCTTGAATGTTGAAATTAAACCCAATGCGGAAGTTTATCACCCTGCAGATTCCATTGATTACAAGATTACAACAAAGGACTCCGCTGGAAATCCGGTTTCTGCAGATATTTCTCTGGGGGTAGTGGATGAAAGTCTTTATGCACTGAAAGAAGATAAAACCAATATTCAGAAATTTTTCTGGGGCGCTCGTCCCAATCGTGTAGCGACCAGTAATTCTTTTTCGGGAATTTATTCCGGAGGAATAGCAAAAGAAGACCAAAATTTATTGAGACGAAATTTTAAAGATACCGCTTATTGGAATCCTTCCATTATTACCAACGATCAAGGTGAAGCCATTGTCAATTTTAAGTTGCCGGACAATCTTACCACCTGGCGTGCAACAGTTTTGGGAGATACGCTCAGCACCCAAGTGGGTCAGCAAATTAATAAAGTGATTTCCTCAAAAGACCTGATTGCTCGTTTGGCCTCTCCCCGATTTTTCAGGGAACGTGATCAGGTGACTTTGAAAGCCATTTTGCATAATTATACGAATCAGGCACAAACACTTACGGTCAATTTGGGTTTGGAAGGTCTTGATTTTGCCAATCCGCAAGACAACCAACCGCGCACTCTCACAATTAATCCGAAACAAATTGCCTCTTTTGATTTTACAGTACTCGCAAAGACTCCTGGAAAAGCAAAAGTTCAATTGCTTGCCAAGAATGCTTCGGTGTCCGATGGCGTAGAATTGAAAATTCCTGTTCTGCCTCATGGACTCGAAGAGCATCATTACTCACAAGGAGAAGTTTCTCCCGCTGTCGTTGGAGGGGGAAGTAAACAAAATGTGGCCTTAAATCTTCCTGCGCAAGTTGATCCGAGTCGCAGTCAGTTAAAACTTACGCTGGATACATCCTTTGTGGCCCAACTTATTGGTACATTGTCTTATCTCATCGACTACCCTTATGGTTGCGTCGAACAAACCATGAGTCGTTTGTTGCCTGCCCTGATGGTAGCGGATTTGAACAAGTCGATGGGAGTATCGGATCCTGTTTTAGACAAGAAAATTGAACGTGTGGTGAAAAAGGGGATCAAAAGAATTTTGGGATTCCAGCATAGCGATGGAGGATGGGGTTGGTGGAAACAGGATGAAACCGATCCTTTCATGACCGCTTATGCCCTTTATGGTTTGGTGAGAGCCCAACAATATGGCCAAAAAATAGATGCAGACGTAATTAGTCGAGGAAAAGAGGCTTTGGAGAAATTGATTCCCATAGACAATAAGCTCCAGGCGACACAGGGACCCGTTCATGGAATGTTGAAGTATAATGATACCCTCGCTTTTATTATTTATGTGGATAGCCTTTTGAGTGGCAAAGCGAAATTGCCTCCCGTGGGAGATCCCGCTTTTACGAGTGTTTTATCTCAATCTTATTTGGCCCTTGCAGCTCAGGTGAAAGGAAAAGCAGAAATCCTTCAGCAATATACGGCAAATCTTGAACGTAACGTTGTTTGTCAAAATGGCCTTTGTCATTTCAGTATGGGAGATCCTCAGGGCTATGGAGATGTGGAAGCTACGGCTTGGGCGCTTCAGGCCCTGATTAAGGGTGGATCTACGAATCAGATTTTAAAAGACCAGATCGTGGCTTGGTTGATTGCACAGCGCAAGGGAGGAATGTGGCGTCAGACACGAGAAACTGCGGCTACCCTTTATGCCTTGGCGGAATACGCCAGAACCCTGCCTCCTGGTGCAAAAGGCGTGAAAGCAAATGTAAGCCTGAATGGAGCAGAACTTGAGAAAATTAATGTGGCTTCGCCCCATTTTGTGCGTCGTTTTACCCAGGCAAAATTCAATGAGGGAAATAATGATCTCGGCTTGGAAAATTTGATTGATCACAGTCTTTTTTATCAAACTGATTTAACGTTCTTCAGCAAACAGGAAGATTTGGGAGCGGTGAGCAATGGCTTAAAAGTAAGCAGAGAGTACGTCCGTTTGAGTGTGCTCGATTTTACCAGTAAAACCTACAAAGTATCTCCTTTGAAAGGACCTTTGAAGCCCGGTGAGATTGTGGGTGTTCGTATCGTTGTCCAAAATGACGAAGATATTGATTATGTGCTGATTGCGGATCCCTTGCCTTCAGGCTTTGAGGTGGTGGATGGAATTCGTTTTGATGACAAGGCGGAATATTTTGCAGAAATGGAAACTCATGATGATTTGGTCGCTTTGTTTAGCACCTATCTTCCCAAAGGCGTTCATTCTTTTGATTATGCTTTAAGGCCTGAATTGCAGGGAGATTTCCATGTGATGCCGACTCAGGTAGAAGAAATGTATCGACCCGAGGTGAATGCTTCAGGTCCTGAAAACAAGTTGCAGGTCCAATGATGAAAAGGAATTACAAAATATATTTTATGCTAAGCGTAGCGACTTTGTTGCTTGCGGGCATGATTTATTTTTGTCGTCCTTTCAAAGCTTGTCTGACCGCATTTGTGACGGATGTTTCGGGGCGCAGTCCTGTTCAAAAACAAAATATCTACCGTGCTTCCGAAAATCTTTCGGGAATAATTTTGAAAAGCGGCCAGGTCTTTTCCTTCAATGAAAGGATTGGGCCGTATACCGAAGAAAAAGGTTATCAGCCTGAAAGAAGTTTTGTGAACAAAGAGGTTCAGAATACTCCGGGAGGCGGCGTTTGCCAGGTGGCTTCCACCTTGTATAATGCGGTGAAAAAAGCGGGTTTGGAGATTGTTGAAAGGGTGCCGCATAGTCGAGAAGTAGAATCCGTGGGACCTGGAATGGATGCAACGCTTGCCTATGGAATTGCCGATTTGAAATTTAAAAATAATTATCCGTTTCCTGTAAAAATTGTTTCCAACATTTCCAAAGATCAATTGAAAATTGAGATATGGGGACAGGAAGTAAAGCTATAATTTTTTTTAACAGCACCCAAGGTGCTTTGAGGGAGAGGCCTCATCCCGACAAGTCTGGATGAGGGGGGCGACGCGAGCCCCTTGCGAAAGTCAAAAAGGGATTAAAACTATGAATACAAATAAATGCTACTTCAAACAGGGTGTTTTTATTTTGTCTTATTTGCTGCTTTTGGGAGTGGAAGCCTATTTTATCAAAGCGGTGAAACTCCTTTATTCTCCCTATAGTTTTCTCGGAACCCTGATTGCCTTGGGTTTGATATTAAATTTTGTGTTCATGTTTGTTTTTGGAAAAGGAACGAACAAAAATCTTCCTTTCTGTATTTATCAGCTCATTCAGGCGGGGCTCGCTTTTTTGATTTCCTACTTTTTGTTTCATATTACCTGGAAAGAAAGTTTGGTTTACAGCGCGGGTGCTTTGGGAGCGATGCTGAGTTTTGTTCTAATCCGCTCAGAACTCTCCCTCAAAAATATTTTGCTGCTTTTCTTGTTGGGAATGGAGTTCGCAATTTCCCTGCGATTGTCTGAAGTGAGCGGAGGGCTTCTTTTTGCCCTCGCATTTCTGAACAGTTTTTATCTTGGAAATGCTTTGCTGGAATCCTCGGAAGAGCAGAAAAGTCTCTGGAGCAATGTGGTTCTTTTTACGAGTGTATTGGCTTTGGGGCGTGCAGCGATTCAGTATTATTTGATTAAAAGTGGTTATGATTCTTTGGGAGTGGTGATTACCTTGCCCTATAGTTTTGCGGGTCTTTTTGCAGGATTTCTTCTTCCTCTTGTCTACACACAAATTATCAAAGATAAAAAGGCAGGCTGCGTACTTACATTTTTGGTGGCTGCACTGTTTTTTCCCTGGGTTTTGGGAATTTTTATTCATGTAAGACCTTTTGCGGCTTATCTTCTGGGCTTTGTCTTGTCGGCTTTTGTAGCGGGAATTTTATATTCAGCTCCTCTGGGCTTGACTCTGGTAAGTTATCTGAATTTTGCCTCCGCAGTTTTTGGCCTGACGGTGTTTGCATCTCTTGCTAATTTAGGTCGGGGAATTCGCCTGGCTATTTTGGGGGGAGTATTTGTTGTTTCCCTGCTGACTTATATTATTCAGTCTTTATTGCAAAAAAATAAATCCTAAGAGGCGCGGAATGTTGCGCCGTCTTTTAATACTGCTTTTTTGCCTTTTTCCATTTTCTACACAGGCTTCGCAGGATTTGTCTGCCTTTTATTCTCAATTGGGAAAATGGGTAGATCAAGCCACCCATAAACGAGAAGGGGTGGTGATTTGGACTTCCCTGGAAGATCATGAACAAAAAATTTTTGGAAATAGGAAGTGGGCTTCGAAAGAATTTCTACCGGGTTCCGTATTCAAGTTATTGATTGCCCAAGCGGCTGTGGATCATGAATTGAGTTTTCACTACCAATGTACGGGTAGGGATGAAATAGAAGGTAAGAAGAGACATTGCTGGACCTATAAAGGACATGGAAGTCTGGATCTCCCTGGCGCTTTGGCAATTTCCTGTAATCTCTATTTTGAAAATTTGGGAGTAAGGTTGGGCTGGGATAAAATTATTACGGTGATGAAGCAGTATTCCAGTTTAAAGTCTCAGCCCTTAGAAAGTGCTTCCATGGATTTGGCACGATTTTCAATAGGAGATGAGGGCCGTTTCCATTTGAACCCTTTACAAGTTGATCAGTTTTGGAATCAATATGTTCAAAAGATTCAAGATCCTCTTTATAGTTCGATTTTTCAAGGACTCAGACGTAGTGCTGCGTCGGGAGGAACAGCTTCGAAGTTAAAGAAAGTTCCCCTGGAAATTTTGGCAAAAACCGGAACGGGAGATGCCCAAAATCCCAATTATAAAACAAACGCTTGGTTTTTGGGTGCTTATCCTGCCCAATCACCTCGTTACACGATTTTGATTCTCTTGCAGGAAGCACATGGTTTTGAGGAAGCATCTCGTTTGGCAGAAAAAGTATTTTCCAAGCTGGCAGAGTTTGAGGTAAGGGGGAGGGAAGAGTAAAGAGGATTTTTAGAGAGGATTATGAAAAAAATCTTTATCATTTTATTTTTCTCATTTCTTTCATTATTCCTCCTACCTCAGAATTCTTCTTTTGCGTTTGAGCAACTTGTGAAAGTTCACGTGCTTTCGCGTTATGATTTAAAACAAGTTCAAATCAATTCTCCTTTGGCCCAGATTAAAATGATCAAGAGAAGTGTTTCTTCTTACTCCTCTTCTTATCGTTCTTCTTCGCATTCTTCTTCAAATTCATTCGAGGAACGGATTGGCCCCCCCGATATGCCTTTGGAGCTCAAGTCAATTTCCAACAAGGTGGAATTGAGAATTGGTTCTTTAAAAAGTGAAGCGGATGAAATCTGGATTACTCCTCCTCGAGGCTCTTTGATGTCTGTGATTTTGGGAAAAGACCAGCAAAGAAAATTTGGGGGCAAGTTGATGGTCCGATCCCTCAATGGGGAATTGTTTTTTGTCGAGGAGTTGACTCTGGATCATTACGTGAGAGGAGTTTTGGAAGCCGAGCTTCCCCAGGGTTTTCCGCCGGAAGCTCAAAAAGCCCAGGCGATTGTGATCCGAAGCTATGCCTTGGCGAATGCAGATCGTCATTTGAAAGAAGGATACAATTTTTGCGACCTTACCCATTGTATGGTCTATGCGGGGAGAAATCTGCCCTATCGCAGTTTGGATGAAGTGGTGGAAGCGACTCAGAAGTTGATTTTGACCTACCAGTCAAAACCCATTCAGGCCTTGTTTCATTCTACTTGTGGGGGGCATACGAGCGCCAATCAGAAGGTATTTGGTGGAAAAGCTCTTCCTTATTTGCAGGGAGTGGACGATGGAAAATATTGTGAGCGTTCTCCCTATGCCCATTGGGAAAATTATATTTCCTTAAAAATATTAGAAGAAGTGTTGAAAAAAGATCCTGATACAAATCCAAAAGGTGAAATTAAAAATATCAGGATAGCATCGGCGGAAGCGGATAAGGGTCGGGTGTTTGAAGTGGCTTTGGAAGGAAAACGAAATTTTACTTTACCTGTTTTGGAGATGATGTCTGTCGTGGGAAAATATTTGGGTTGGAGTCAGTTGAAGAGCAATTGGTTTGAAGTGAGTATCCAGGAAGACACGGCTCATTTTGTCGGGAAAGGATTGGGGCATGGGGTTGGATTTTGTCAGTGGGGAGCAAAAGGAATGGCAGATGAGGGAAAGAAGTTTCCTGAAATCCTGCAGCATTATTTTCCGGGAACCCAGTTAACACAGAGATGAGAACTGATATGTTTTGTCATTGCGAGTCTCAAAGGGACGTGGCAATCCCCCGAGTGCACATGGGGGATCGCCGCGCTTCGCTCGCGATGACAATAATTGTTTTTTCCATTTTCTATTCGACTTTGTTTTTCCCCTTTTCTATTTTTGCCTCAGAAACTTCCCCTCTTTACCAAATAAAAACCAATCCCCAACTTCAAAAAGAACTTCAAGCATGGGTAAGTGAGCTGCTTGAAGAATGGGAAGGAAAAAAAGAAAATTTAAAGCTGCCGACCTCAAATGTTTTTCAAAAACCACTCGCTGTATTTGTGACAGCCAAAAAGGGAAATGAAGTGCGGGGCTGTATGGGAACTTTGCGTCCCCGAGAGAAAAATTTGGCGGAGGAAATTCGAACAAATCTTCGCCTCGCGTTTAGTCGGGACCCTCGCCACCGTCCTGTTCAGAAAGATGAAGTGGCTGAAATGGAAATTTATATTAGTTCCGTTTCAAATCCAAAATTGGTTTCTGAACTTTCTTCTCTTGATCCAGCACGGGACGCAGTGATGATAAAATCAGGATCCAGGGAAGCAGTGGCGCTTCCGGGAGAGGCAAAAACTCTTCGCTATCTTTTGGCTTTTTTGAAATCAAAGGCGGGAATCCACCGGGGAGAGAATTTCCAGCTTTACCGGATGGAGAGTGAAACGGTGGAGGTAATGCTGCCGTCATCCCGGTCTTGAGCTGGGATCTCCCGATTGCACTTGTGAGACTCCGGGTCTTGGTCCGGAGTGACGAAATAGGAGTACCCACATTAAAGGGGATAGCAAAATCAAATCTGCAATGACCAATTTCCATTCCTTGAGATAAATCGTAATTCCCCAATTGAAAAAATAAACTCCCAGATAAAGGGCGACTCCTAGATAAGCTCGTAAGCCTTTCCATTGTTGAGATGAAATGACGATGTCTTTTCTTTCCAAGCAGCGGTCCAGAATTTGAAAAATTCCAACGATGGCAAAGGCAACAATTGCCCAGCCCAGAAAGTTACTAATAGGTACTCCGAAATACATTCCTCCATGAGGATAATAGTAAATTCTTCCCAAGAACCATTTGTTACCCATGGCAGTAAGGGGATCGATAATGACATCGATGCCCATCATTAAGAACGTAGAGAGAAAAAGAACTTTTTTTTCGAAACGATTTTTAAATAAAAGAACCGCAGTCGAATAACTTGCATAAGCCAGGAAGGTATAAGAGAGCGAATCCCATAGCGGCACTCCCCAGAGAAGGAGTTCTCCCTTCAGGTTATCGTACACATATTGATAATCACCGTATGGAAATCCGTTACGGATCGACGAAACTTCCGAAGCGAAAGCAATTATCCAACCCATTCCCAAAAAAATGAGCATGCGTTGCCAGCCCAGTTGGATGCTTGCAAAAATCAGGAAGCAAATCAGAAAAGCAAAAACGTAGGGACGATGTTGTAAAGTGGTCAGGAGATGGGGAAAAAATGGGCTGAGTTGCGTAGGATACATGGGAACGGTATAGGATTTTAATGGGGCTAATTCAACTCAAATGAGCTCTTGCTTTTGCTCCTTCATCTTCGGTATGAGGAACCCTTATGCCATTTGATATTAAACAACTCATTTCCACCCAGCGTGGAAAAAATTTCATTTTGCATGAACAATATATCAATCCCCAATTCGTGAGAGTTCTTCGCACGATTGGTTTTGATAAAATCTATGAGCGCTCCGAAGGGGCTTATTTTTATGATGCAGAAGGAACGTCCTACCTCGATTTTTTGAGTGGCTATGGTTCTTTTAATGTGGGGCGTAATCATCCTATAGTACGAAAGGCAATTTTGGATGTCATGGATTTGGAATTACCGAACATGATCCAGATGGGATGTGGCCTGTTGCCTGGTGTTTTAGCTCAACAATTAGTGAAGTTGGCGCCTGAATCTGTGGATACGGTCTTTTTTACCAACTCGGGAACCGAAAGTGTGGAAGGGGCTCTCAAGTTTGCGAAAGCTCATACGCGTCGGGATAAAATTTTGTATTTGGATCACGCCTTCCATGGTTTGTCGATTGGTTCCTTATCCTGTAATGGAAATGAAGAATTCCGAAAAGGTTTTGGTCGATTGTTGGAGCCTGCAGAAGCGGTTTACATGAATGATTTGGAGGGACTGGAAAAAGCCCTCTCTAAAAAAGATGTTGCTTGTTTGATTGTGGAAGCGATTCAGGGAAAGGGAGTTTATGTTCCCGAGGACAATTTCCTTCCCGAGGCCCAAAAGCTTTGCCGAAAATATGGAACTCTTTTAATCTGTGATGAAATCCAAACAGGTTTTGGTCGTACCGGCAAATTCTTTGCCTTTGAACACTGGGGACTGGAGCCCGATATTATTACTATCGCGAAATCCCTGAGCGGAGGCTATGTGCCTGTCGGTGCAATCTTGATGCGTCGGGATATTTACAATTCGACCTATACCAAGATGGATCGTTGCGTGGTGCATTCTTCCACATTTGGAAAAAATGATTTGGCGATGGCAGCGGGTTTGGCAACTCTTTCGATTCTGAAAGAGGAAAAACTCATTGAGAATGCTGCAGAGCAAGGTGAGTATATCATTCAAAAATTGAATGCACTCAAACCCAAGTATGAAATGCTCAAAGAGGTTCGCGGAAAAGGCTTGATGATTGCGATTGAATTTGGAGAACCCAAGTCTTTGAAGCTCCGTCTTGGATGGAACCTGGTTCATAAGGCTTCAAAGGGTTTGTTTGGACAGATGATCGTGGTTCCCTTATTTACTCAGCATCGAATTTTGACTCAAGTTCCCGGTCACAATATGGATGTGGTCAAAATTTTACCTCCCTTGATGATTACGAAAAAAGAAGCGGATGCCTTTGTGGAAGCGATGGACCAGGTGATGGAAGCTTGTCACAAATTTCCAGGATCTGCCTGGGAAGTGGGTTACACTTTGGCAAAACAGGCTTTACGTGCAAGGGGTGGAAGTGAAAAGGAAGAGAAAGGGTTGGAGGCCGAACTTGAAAGCGCTTAAAGTTTCACTTATCTTCTTCCTCTTTTCTTTTCTCTCTTTCCTTTTGCCATATTCCTCTTCCTTCGCAGCTTCCGAATCCAAGGAACAAAAAGAAGCCTGCGATCATGAGGTGGATTGCGGACTCACTTTTAAAGATAGAAATGCAGGCCCCCGATGGTTGGAAGTGGAACCTTTCTTTGGGGAATATCTGGGAAACCATCTCAATAAT
>CAYPXN010000060.1:0-2193 GCA_964414715.1 uncultured Pseudomonadota bacterium
ATCAATTCCATTCCCAAAGCTTCGGCCATGGTATTTTTGAAGGCATCGGGTGAAAAACCATGCATATTATCTCCTCAATAATAGGATGTCATTGCGAGCGACTATCAGGAGCGTGGCAATCCCACGAGTACACTATCGAGATCGCCACGTCGCCCCGCAACGCGGGACTCCTCGCGATGACAACAGTTTTATTTCCATTCAAAATGAATGTCTTGAACCACATCCGGATGCAGTGATTCATGCACTGGACAAGTCATCGCTGCCTTTTCCAACATTTTTTGTTCGCGTTCTGAAATTTTTGCGGGAATTTTAAAAAGCACTTCGATTTTTCCAATTCGCCGAACAGGCTCATTCACCATGTGCTTTCGAACCGTAATCTGCGTTCCTTTTAAATCAATCTGATGCCGATCCGCCACAATACCCATAATGGTAATCATACAGGCACCCAAAGCCGTACAGACCAAATCCGTGGGAGAAAAGCTCTCCCCTTTTCCGTGATTGTCAACAGGTGCATCGGTGATAATTTCTTTCTTCGAAGGAGCATGTATCGCACGAACCCTCAAATCCCCTTCATAAACCAAATCTACTTGGACCATAAGATTCTCCAAAGTTTTTGTCATTGCGAGGGCCAAAGGCCCGTGGCAATCTCGTGAGTGCACTCATGGGATCGCCACACTTCACTGCGTTACGTTCGCGATGACACAAGTTAAATGATAAGGCAAGATTATGAAAACTCTCTACAAAGGTAAATATTTAAACTTCATCCAAGAAGATCGCTGGGAATATGTAAAGCGGAACAATTGCAGCGGCATTGTTTCTGTCTTTCCGATGAAGGAAGACGGAACACTTATTTTCATCGAGCAGTATCGCGTGCCGGTAAAAAAATGGGTGATTGAATTTCCCGCAGGTTTGGCAGGAGACCTTGAAGGCACCTCCGAAGAAGCTTTGCACGAAGCCGCCCAACGGGAGCTTTTTGAAGAAGTCGGATATTGTGCTCATGAGTTTATTCCTCTCTTCGAAGGTCCTCCTTCTGCCGGCTTAAGTGGAGAAACCATTCATTTCTTCTTGGCAAAAAATTTAATGAAAGTTGCCGAAGGGGGCGGAGAAGAAGGTGAAGAAATTAAAGTCCACGAAGTCCACATTTCCGAAATCGATGCCTTTCTCGAAAAAAAGTCCAAGGAAGGAATCCTCATTGATCCCAAATTCTATGCAGGATTGTATTTTTTAAAATACAACTATCAGCCAGTCACCAGCAGACCTTGAGAACTTATTATAATGATCCGTACCCTTCGGGTGCGAGTTTTTGTAGGTACAAATATTTGTAGGAAAAAAACCTACAAAAAGTAAGAAAATACCCATTTCTTGCCAGTTTTTTGACTAAATCCTGAGTAAATCCAAGGGCTTTCCTTTTCTACAAAATAGATAAGCCTTTGAAAATACAGCATTATACAATTTTGTACAAACCCTGGCACAAGGATTGCTCTGTATTGGGTAATTTTAAAAATGTATTTCAATACTCATGGGAGGAGTTATGAAAAAGAATGGATATTTTCGTTGGGGAAGTTTTGCGCTTGCTTGCACTTCCCTTTTTTATTTTCAAATGACAGGTTGCGGAAGTGGTTCGAGCAGTTCAAACCCCACTCCCTCTCCTACAGGAACTCCGGTAACTTTGTCAGGGACCATTACTGCAAACAGTAGCGATCTCGCATCTATTTCCGCAAATCCCGCCCTGTCTGCAGGGCTCAAAAATAATTTCAGAAAATCCGTACTTTCAGCAGATGTTGTTCCTGCACCGGGAATGAACGTCACGGTCACAAAAGTAAACAGTGACGGAACAGAAGAACAAGTCTCTGCCTCCACCACCACGGATGCTGAGGGACATTATAGTATCGTGCTGGATTCTGTAACTCCTACGGACGCAGGACAGGCAAATTTTTATTATAATATTAAGGCCTCTGACTCTTCCGGAAGCTTGGTACTTAACTCTATCACAGCCCCCACCGAAGATAGCACCGTTCCTGTGTCACCGGGTACCACCATTGGTGCCTCTGCCCTGGGAAATAATGTAGGAGGAATCTCCGGAATTCCTTCTCCTGAGCAAGTCAACAACATGAATAATTTATTCGACAAGGCTCTTACCGATCTTCCCCCGGGAACGGTGCAGTATCCTTCCAACACAAATTCAGATGCTTC
>CAYPXN010000061.1:0-23477 GCA_964414715.1 uncultured Pseudomonadota bacterium
AAACCGCGGACTCGATTTTGTTATATGGTTTGGATAAAAATATTTTTGTGATTGATCAGTACACCTATCGTGTTTTGAATCGTCACCTTTTGATTCCCGAAGAAAGTGATTATGAGTCGATGCAAGAACTCATGACAGCCAATTTGCCGGAAGAACTCGCTCTCTACAAGGAGTATCATGCGCTGCTTGTAAAGGTGGGAAATGAGTTTTGCAAGTCAAAGGCGAGATGCGAAGAGTGTCCTCTTAAAGGAGTAAATGGCGTCTAGCCACCCACAATCGAGAGAATGTAGGCATCCAAATTAAGATATTTATTCGCGACTTTCATCACATCTTCACGGGTGACTTTGAGGATTTTTTCAGGAATTTTTTCAGTTTCTTTTGCGCCCAGTCCATAAACTTCATTGAAGGCAAGTTGATTGGCGACATTCGCATTACGCTGTAAATCGATTTCATAAGAACCCACAATGTATTTTTTCGCTCTTTCGAATTCCGCATCACTTACTTTTTCACTGCGGATTTTTTTGAGCTCAAGCAGGATTCCTTCAATCGCTCGATCCACTTTTTGTGGTTCTGTGGCGATATACACCGAGAAAAATCCAGGCTCCACACCTTCCTGACTAAAACTGGTGACGGTATAAGCGAGGGAAAGTTTGTCGCGGAGTTCAATGAAAAGTCTTCCGCCTTGTCCTGCGAGAATCGTGTTCATGACATCCAGTGAATAGCGATCGGGTGAATGGATGCGGGTTCCCAAAAATCCAAGCGCAATATGCGTTTGCATTTTGTTTGGCTTGCGTTCTTCCACACGAATGATTTCACGGGGAGCGGTGGGGTCTTTCAGGGAAAGTTTTTGTGTTTTTTGTGTCTTGAGCTTGGCAAGCTTTTCTGTGAGCAGTTCTTCCATGGAGTCTGGATCAAAATCTCCCACAACTGAAATGACCATGCTTTTGGGGTTGAGAAGATTCTGGTGTGCTTGAATCAGGTCGGGTCGCTTGATGTTTTGAACACTTTGGGCAGTGCCCAGCAGGGGCATTCCATAGGGATGTTGAGGGTAGAGTTTTTGGAAGAATTTTTTGTAGGCAATAGAGGAGAGTTGGTCTTGTTCTCGCTTGATGGCTTGCAGGGTAATCTTGCGTTCTTTTTCAATTTCGTTTTTATCGAGAGAAGGATGAAGAAGGATGTCGGTAAAGAGATCCAGACCTTCTCTCCATTTTTCGCTTAGAAAATCTCCCTGGAGTCCATCGATGTTTTTGCCTGAAAAAGCATCAATGCCCCCGGCAATTCCTTCAATTTCAAGAGCGAGTTCTTCCGCGCTTCTTTGTTCGGTTCCTTTTGTCAGAACTTGGGCAAGCAAATGATGCAAGCCGTTTTTCTTGGGGTTTTCACTTCGTAATCCCCCCAAGTTTGCCAGTCTTATGGAAAGGAGGGGAAGATTGGGGTTTTGTTTGAAGACCAATCGGATGCCATTTTTGAGTTTTCGGACCTGAATTCCTTCCAGTTTTTTCTTTGCAGAAATTTTGGGAGCAGGAAGGGAGTTGAGGAGTGTTTTGGGGTCCAGAAGTTTGGAATCCAGTTTCCCTTTTTCAGGAAACAATGCCGCGACGTTAAGGGCCTCTTTGCGAAAATATTTTTTGGCGACTTCGCGCAAATCATCGGGATCTACTTCTTCGATTTTTTGATAGTATTTTTTGTCAAAGCTGTAATCGCCCAAGGTAGTTTCAAAATATCCGTATTTTCGGGCAAGTCCTTCCACGGTTTCACGTTCATACCAGGCATCGCTTTTAATGTTAGTGCGTGCCAGTGCAAGTTCAGCATGGGTAATGGGATCCTGATCCAGTGCAAAAATTTCCTTCAAAATTTCCTGGGCGGCTTTCACAACCTTCTTTTCTGGAGTGGTATATCCGATAACAAAAACCCCAGGATTTTTAGGGGTATAAGCGTAAGAGTAAATGGAATCTACGAGAGATTTGTTTTCCTTGATTCTTCGCTCCAGACGAGAAGATAAACCCTCGCCCAACAAATGAGAGAGAATGTCGAGAGCGGGCAGATCAGCATGGGCAAGGTCCGGAATCGGAAAAGCCAGTTGTACATAATAACTTTCAAAGTTTTTGCTGAGGAATACCGAGCGGTTTTCATTTTGAAAAGGTTCTATGGGAATCTGGAGGGAGGGAGGAGGGGTGTTTGCGTAGTCTTGGAAAATCTTTTTGATTTTATTGAGTGCAATTTCCGAATTGAAATCTCCTGAAACCACAAAAACCAGATTTTGGGGAACATACCAGCGTCGGTAAAACTCCATCAGCTTTTCATGAGTGAAGCTCATGACAGTTTCTTTGGTTCCGATAATGGGGCGTCCGTAAGGGTGAACTTTGTAAACTGTTTTGAATAAAGCTTCAGAAAGAACTTTGCTGGGATTGTCGTGGGAGCGATTGATTTCTTCAATAACCACCGGCTTTTCACGTTCCAATTCTTCTGTTTCGAAGAGGGGATTCAGTACCGCATCGGTCAGAATGTCGAGGCCTTCTTCGAAATAACGGGAAGAAACAGAGCAATAATAAACCGTTTCATCAAAGCTGGTATAGGCATTGATGTCTCCGCCCGCGGCTTCTATGGAGGCTGCGATTTGTCCTGCCTTGCGAGTGGGAGTTCCCTTGAAGATCATGTGTTCGATCAAATGACAAATTCCGGATTCTTCATCGCTTTCGACTACGGAGCCTACTCTAAAACAGGCATTGATAGCGACCACGGGGCTGGCATGGTTTTCAACAAGTAAAACGGTCATTCCATTTTCAAGGGTAAATTTTTGAGGTTTTAACATTTGTTATCGGGGTTACAGCTAGCCGTAACTCCGCTCCCCGTCTCTTATGCCAAAAGTGCGGAGCAATTCCGACGCTTTGGCAGGGACGTTTTATACTGTCTTTTAACAAAAACAGTTCTTGGCTTAATAGTAAATGATAAAATAATATAATCTCACTTATGCATGATATTTTACTCATTCGACACGGACAAACAGACTGGAATGTGCAAAAGCGCATTATGGGTGCCTTGCCCATAGAACTCAATTCAAAAGGTGTGGATCAGGCTCGTCAATTGGCAGATTATCTTCGTTTGCATCCTATTGCCCGACTTTATTCTTCTCCCCACAAAAGGGCTCTTCAAACTTCAGAACTGATTGTGGAGGGCCGTTCTCTCGAAATTATTCCAGAAGCCAGTCTGCGAGAAATAGAACACGGTGAATGGGTGGGAAAAACATTTTCTGAAATTCGTTCATTACCGAATTATTTACCTTACTATCAACATCCTGAACATATTATGGGCACGACAGGCGAATCTTTGAAACAAGTACAGGAACGAGCCATTCAGTTTGTGGAAAGTGTGCGCAGGCAGGAGGGGGGTTGTTACGTGATGGTGAGTCACGCGGATTGGATCAAGTGTGTGCTGCTCCATTATTTGAGAATGCCCCTGACAGACCTGACAAAATTCAGGATTGATAATGCCTCGATTTCTTATCTTCATTTCGATAAAAGATACGAAAGAGTGATCTGTATTAATCAGGGTGTGGATGCGGAGCGTTTGTTGGGGCCTAAAGAGTTTCTATAGAGTCCTCTCTCCTTTACAAGGAGAGGGTTAGGGTAAGGTCTTGAAATTGCCAGACCTCCCCCTGGCCCCCTCCTTAGATAAGGAGGGGGAAAAATTAATGAAAAAAATTTCCCAAGAAAAAATCGATACCATGAGCGCAGAGCAGCTTGAAAAAGAGGTTGCCCATCATAATGAATTGTACTTTGAAAAAAACCAGCCTGAAATTTCCGACTATGATTTTGATCGCTTGGTAGAGCGTTTGAAAAAACTCAAACCCAACTCTCCCATTCTTACAGATATTCCCGCAGATTATTCCGTGAAAGAGTTTAAAAAAGTAAAACATCTTTCAGAAATGCTTTCCCTCGACAAATGTTACGATGAAAAGGATCTGCAGGATTGGGCCTCGAAGTTTGAAGGAGAGGTTTTGGTGAGTCCGAAGATTGATGGTTTGGCGGTGGAGTTACGCTACGACGACAAAGGCCATTTGATCCTGGGTGCAACGCGGGGTGATGGAAAAGTGGGAGAAGATATTACTCCGAATGTGAAGATGATTGGGGATATTCCGAGTAAAATCCCCCTCGATCCCCCTTTTTTAAAGGGGGGGCAGGGGGGATTTGAAATAAGAGGCGAAATCTACATGCGGCTTTCCGTTTTTAAAAAATACAAAGATCAATTTGCGAACCCTCGGAATCTTGCTGCAGGTGCGGTGAAGCAAAAAGACCCGCTTAAAACCAAGGCCTATCAACTTTCCTTTTTTGGTTACGATATCCTGGGACTTGATTTGAAAACGGAAGCTGAAAAGTTCAAACTTCTGCATTCCTTTCATATTCCCACTGTTGAAAGTAAACTTTGCAAAAAAGAAAAAATGCAGGAAGTTTATGAGCATTTTCTCGCAGAGCGAGATCATCATGATTATGAAACCGATGGGGTGGTCTTTAAGGCCAATCTCGTTTCTGAACAGGAACGCTTGGGAGTAACGGCTCATCATCCTCGTTATTCTATTGCCTACAAATTTCAGGGAGATTCCGGAAGTACCACCTTGAAAGAAGTGGAATGGAGTGTGGCGCGGACGCGGGTAATTACGCCGGTGGGGGTGGTAGAGCCTGTGGAACTTTCCGGAGCGACAGTCACCCATGTTTCCCTTCATAATGTGGGACTCATGCAAAAACTGGGGCTTCGAAAAGGCGCCAAGGTTTTGATGATGCGACGAGGGGGCGTGATTCCCAATCTGGAGTCGGTTTTGGAAAAGGGGAAAGGGGAAGAGGTAAAAGTTCCTAAAAAGTGTCCTTCTTGCGGATCGCCGACGGAGATGAAAGATGATTTTCTTTATTGTACGAACAAGGAAGGGTGTCGTCAGGCGAAAATGCAGGAACTCGAACATTTCATGAAAGTAATTGAATGTGACGGTTTCGGGGAAAAACTCATCGAAAAACTTTACGACAATGGTTTTGTGCAAGACGCTGCCGATTTTTATACTTTAAAAGTGAAAGATTTGCTCGAGCTCGAGAGAATGGGAGAAGTGTTGGCAGAAAAATTGGTGGGAAATATTCAGGCGAAGCGAGAATTGCCTCTCGATGTGTTTTTGAGAGCTCTAGGAATTCGGGAATTGGCCAAGCATAGTTCAAAAATCTTGGTGAAAGAATTTGGAACTTTGGAAAAAATTCAAACAGTGAGTGAAGAAGAACTCTCTGCCATTCATACGATAGGCCCTGTAATTGCGCGTGAAGTGGTGGAGGGTTTGAAGAGGAAAAAAAATCTTATCAATAAATTGTTGAAGTATGTGGAGGTAGGGGCGTCCGCCTTAGGCGGACGCCCGATGCGAACGACCCTTCAGGGAAAATCCTTCCTCTTTACCGGAGCCCTGGCCTCCATGGATCGCAAAGAAGCGGAGAAAAAAGTGGAAGCCTTGGGTGGAGAAATCGCTTCGGGCGTCAGCAAAGATCTTACATACCTTGTGATTGGATCAGAAGGATATAAGAACCGGGATAAAGGAAACAAATGGATTAAGGCGGAACAGCTTATTGCCAAAGGTTCTTCGTTGAAAATTATCTCGGAAGAGGAATTTTTGAGAATGACAGCTTTTTAAGAAGCTGAAATTTCAAGCATCCTTCGAAGAGAACCCAGTGCTTTGAGACGTAAGTTTTCTTCCAAAATAATTTCCGGGCTTTCACTTTTCATACAATCCAGAAGCTTCTCCATCGTGTTCAACTTCATATAAGGACATTCATTGCAGGCGCAGCCGGAATCATTGGGTCCTTCGATAAAGATTTTGTCAGGCGAGGCTTTTTTCATTTGATGGAGAATTCCAGTTTCTGTGAGAACGATAAATTTTTTCTCAGGACTTTCCTTACTAAATTTCAACAAGGCTGCAGTGGAGCCGATAAAATCAGCATGATCCAGAATGCTTTCATCGCATTCGGGATGGGCAATCACCTTTGCATCCGGATGTTCGAGCTTTAAAGTAAGCAATTTTTTGAGGTTGAAGGTTTCATGCACGATGCAGACACCTTGCCATAAAATCATATCACGTCCCGTTTTTTTCTGGAGGTATTGACCCAGGTGACGATCGGGTCCGAAAAGAATTTGCCGATCTTTCGGGACAGAATTGATAATTTTGACCGCGTTGCTCGAAGTGCAAATAACATCCGAGAGAGCTTTAATTTCTGGAGTGGAGTTGATGTACATTACCACATAAGGGTTGTTCAGTTTGGATTTGAAATGTTGAAAGCCGGCGGGTTGGCAAGAATCGGCGAGAGAACAGCCTGCTTCCAAATCTGGCAACAAAACTTTTTTGGAAGGATTAATGATTTTTGCGGTTTCTGCCATGAAGCGCACTCCGCAAACAACCAGGGTGTCTGCTTTTGTTTTTTCGCAATACTGAGCCATTGCCAGCGAATCTCCCACAAAGTCGGCAATATCTTGAATTTCGCCCTCTTGATAATAGTGGGCGACAATGACAGCATTTAGTCGTTTTTTTTCTTTGAGAATTTCTTCGTTGATGTTGGGCATGTTTTGTAGATAGAACTGAATTGTTAGTTTGTAAAGAGATCACATTGGCTCCTCCTCTTAAGATTAAGAGGAGGTTGGGAGGAGTTGTGAAAAGTTCAGTATCACAACTCCCCCTGACCCCCTCTTCATCTGAAGAGGGGGGAGGAATTAGATTTATGAAGATTTTAATTACAGGCGGTGCGGGTTTTATTGCCTCTCATATTCAAGATGCCTATATTTCTCTCGGTCACGAAGTGGCTGTGATGGATAATCTGGTGACGGGAAACAAGAAAAACCTGAATCCGAAGGCAAAGTTTTATGAGCTTGATATTACGAGCCCTGGAGTTTTGGAAATTTTCCAGACCTTCAAGCCGGATTTGGTCAGTCATCATGCCGCTCAAATGGATGTGAGAAAATCCGTTTCAGATCCCACTTATGATGCTCAAGTGAATGTGTTGGGTTTTATTAATTTGTTGGAAGCAGCCCGCAAAGTGGGAACGAAAAAGTTTGTTTTTTCTTCCACCGGTGGAGCCATTTACGGAGAACAGGAATATTTTCCCGCCGATGAAAAACATCCGAAAAATCCTGCTTCGCCTTATGGTCTGACTAAATTTGTGGGCGAAGAATATTTAAAGCTTTATGAGCGACTTTACGGCATTCAACACACGATCCTCCGATATGCCAATATTTATGGTCCTCGCCAGAATCCTCATGGAGAGGCAGGTGTGGTAGCCATTTTTTGTCAGAAACTTTTGAAGGGAGAAAGTCCCATCATTAATGGGGATGGTAAGCAAACGCGAGATTATGTGTTTGTGGAGGATGTGGTCCGTGCGAATGTGGCGGTACTCGATGAAAAAATCACGGGAGTATTTAATGTGGGTACCGGTATTGAGAGTGATGTGAATGATTTGGCAAAAGTTTTGGGAAAACTCTCTGGAAAAGAAAATTTTGAACACGGTCCTTCGAAAGCTGGAGAACAGCGTCGGAGTGTCATTACGGCAGCTCTTGCGGAAAAAACTTTTGGCTGGAAACCCAAGGTAAAATTGGAAGAAGGTCTGGAAAAGACTTTCCAGTGGTTCAAAGAAGCCAAGTGATTTGTCATCGCGAGGACGTGCTCCGCACGGACGTGGCGATCCCGCAGGTGCACTCACGGGATTGCAACGGCCTGTCAGCCTCGCAAGGACATCTAAAGTGAAGCATATCCTTAAATTAAAAGAACCCCTCGAACAACTTTATCAAAACTACTCCTACGAATATCTCAAAAGTGATCCTCTCTGGTTTGCGCATCAATATAAAGATCCGTTGGATCAAGAATTGGTTGCATTTATCGCTTCTGCTTTTGCTTATGGTTCCGTTCCGCAGATTTTTAAAGGAGTTGAATCTATCCTTAAACCCCTGGGCTCCCAACCCCTTGAGAAGTTAAAATCCATTTCTTTTAAAGGAGTTTATAAAAACTTTTCGTATCGTTTTCATAAAGAAAATGAATTGAAGATTTTTCTTCAGCTTTTGGCGGAAGTTTATCGTCGTTATCATTCTCTTAAAAAATTATTTCAAAAACATTATCGTGCCAAAGATGAAAATATTTCGGAATCTTTGAGTAGCTTTGTGGATGAAATTCTATCGTTCGATGCATCAGCCAAAAACAATTCCAAAATCACATTTCTATTTTCTTCTCCTCGAAGGGCTTCTTCCTGCAAACGCATGATTCTTTTTTTGAGATGGATGGTGAGAAGAGGGGATAAACTTGATTTGGGTTTTTGGGATTTTGTTTCTCCTTCTCAATTGGTGATTCCTTTGGATACCCATATTCAATGGGTTGCTTCGGCGCTTGGACTTACGCAACGCAAATCTCCCAATTGGAAAATGGCCGAGGAAATTACCCAAAACTTGAAACTCCTTGATCCGGAAGATCCTGTTAAATATGATTTTGCACTGACCCGCTTGGGAATTTTAGGTTTAGAACCTCCTGAATCTTTGAAGAGTTTTTTTTAAAATCTTATATTTCAATACTTTGCGAAAAGTGCCTGGCACTTTTCTGAGAAAATTGTGATAAAATAAAGTTATGATTCAGTGGGATGACGAAGAGGTTTTTGCCAGTTCGGATGAGTTTTTCGCAGGACTGCTTGCCGAAATCAAACAAGCCAAAAAAAGTATCGATTTTGAAGTTTATATTTTCGAGTTGGATCGCTTGGGAGATCGGGTTTTGTCTGCCCTGAAAGATGCAGCTGCCCGAGGGGTGCAGGTGCGCTTGATGGTGGATGGAGTGGGTTCTCCCGACTGGAATGCTTCTCTTCTCAAGGAGCTTGAACAAACCAAGGTGAATGCACGGATATATCGACCTTATCCCTGGGTAAAAATTGGAGCGCGTTTTTATCCTAGAATGTTGATGTTGCACCGATTGGGGACCTGGTTTCGACGATTGAACCGACGTAATCATCGTAAAGCCTGTGTAATTGATTCCAAAGTGGCGTGGGTGGGCAGTATGAATGTCGATGAGAAGTTGATGCGTTCTTATGTGGGACATGATGCCTGGCGCGAAACAGGAGTTCGGATTCAGGGTGCAGCGATAGAAGTTTTGAGTTTTGCTTTTGAGCGTGCCTGGATGATGGCTTGGGCGGGCAGGCCACGATCTTTTCATTTAAGAAAAAGTAATGTGAAAAGCATGAGCTTGTTTTGGAAAAGAAACCCTCTCGTTCGTTTAAATTTGTCTTTTTATCTTCGGAATCTTTATTACCAGGATTTATTGGAGCATCTTCATACGGCCCATCATCGCATCTGGATTACATCGGCCTATTTTATTCCCTCGGGTCCTATTTTGAGTGCATTACGTATTGCTGCTCGTACGGGAGTGGATGTGAGAATTCTCGTTTCTCAAAAAATGGATGTGAAGCTGGTGCGTTGGGTTACCACGATGGTTTTGGAAGGTTTGTTGGGCGCAGGAGTGAGGGTTTTTGAATATGAACCCCGAGTTTTACATGCCAAGAGTATGATTGTGGATCATTGGGGGATGGTGGGAAGTAGTAACTTTAATCATCGTAGTTTGATTCATGATCTGGAAGTGGATGTCGTTGTTCAAAAAGTCAAAACTTTGACGGATTTGGAGAAATATTTCCTCCGAGACCTCGATAATTCAAGAGAGTTAAGAAAACATCACTGGAAAAAGGGACGTTGGTTTCAAAGATTCTTTGGGAAAATATTTTTCTATCTCAGATATTGGTTGTAAGTGGCCATATTTTTAGCAACTATTCTAAATCTCTATCGAAAAGTTGAAAAACAAGGTTTAGCAAATTTAAGAGGGACTCTTCGCTACTTTTCTTCGGGGGCGCACCGAAGATGAGTAAACATGACAGTTCATATTGACGGCATTCAACTCAACGAAGATTGTTTTCAAGCTCCACCCGCACCTTCAACGAGTCGTCATGCTAGACATGGTGACGCTCCTGCTCCCCAAGCTCAATGTTCGGGAACCTTTCATTTTCATGTTAGAGAAGGTGAAAGGGCTACAAGCATCAATCAAGACATCCCTTTTATACGTCGAGGAACAAACATCGTTCCGGACCCTGCTGCAAATGATATTGCCAATTTACAGGTAAGTACCTATCGACTCAATGAAGTATTGAATCAAGCCGATACCCAGAGGCTATTTACTTTAGCGACTTTGGTTGAAGGATTTACTCGTGATTACACTCGTAACACTCTTTTGAGTCCGGATCGTGAACCTCGTTTAAATCCTCGTAATAACAATGCTCAAGCAATCCAGAATCTAAGAAGCGAAATATTAAGAGAATCTCAAGATTTATCCAAAACCATATCCAATTTTATATTGTATGGAGATCTGGATCGTCCTGATTCAGTACAGTTGGGATTATTGAGAAGCTCCCTGGAGCTCATTTTTAGAGAAGGCCCTAATAGTCGTAGCAACTTGTCGGCCGTGATGCCCGCCATGGTAACTTGTAATCATAATTCTTTTGGATCTGCCAGTTCGGAAGTTTCGAGATCTCATGCCTTGTTAAATGCCTTTTTTATTTCGAGAAGATTTCATGAAAGGCTTATGGCTCATTTGCCTGAAGAATTGAAAAATCGTTTAAAAAGTTTCTTTGTCGAATTGAATCAATATCTATTTTTGGGTACTCCGTCATTAAATGAGTTGAGAGCTTCAATGAGACCTTTGGCTTGGGATCTCTATCGTTTGGCTCCTCAAGGAAATCCCCCCGCAAGAATTAATCTCTATGCGGTATTGCAAGAAACCTTAAGTGGACCGATTGTGAATCCCAATGTTTGCGATGTGAGAGAAAGCGACTCTTTGCAAGGTCTTGAAACGCGCCCTCCTTTTAATGTTTCGACAAGCCCCCAAACTTCCAGGCTTCGTAGTTTGGTGGGTATTCTGGCTGCATCCACAGAGAGTTTGAATGAAAATCTTTTGCGTTATGCGAGCCTTCCCGCAGCGCAAGCAATTTTTGAATCGGTATATGATACTTTGGCAACACCCGCTTCGAGACAAGCCTTAGTTGCACGGATTACCACCAATACTCAGATTGTTAGACCCCAGCATTTGAGCTCAGACTGGCTTGCTCAAAATGGCAATTTAAGAGAAGCGTTGGAAGCCTGTTTGTTTGATCCTACGCATCCTGATCGTGGAGCTGTGATTTTGAGAACCAATGCCCAGGGTCGGGTAGAAGCGCGACTGGATGTGGCCCGTTTGAGAACAGCAGTAGATCAGTTGACAAGTACCCCGAGCACAGATCCGCAATTTCAACTTCGCTCAAATGTGTTGCGTGCGAATGTGGGACAGTTGTTAGCCTCCAACCTTACCAATCGTCGTGAGTTTCAGGCAACGGTGCTTGCTCTCATGTATCATTTGTTCGGAGATCGGGGGCAGAATTCAGCGATCCGAGCTTTTGTGCCCCGAGGTGATGGAAATGGAGAAGTGATTCAGGTTCCCTTAATCATTGACGAGCCTACTCGTGGAGATTTGGAAAGATTTTACGAGGAAACCATCCGGGATTTGGGACGTCGGGATGCCTATACAGAAACTTTGGTACCTGTGGTTCAAGGAATTACTTGTGCTGCAGGCGGCGGATTGCTGTTAGCCAGTGGATTGACGGGTGAATTTGGCAGAAATCAATTTGGACCGATGGCCGCGGGCGGAGGTTTTGGTTTGGGAGTAGGTTGTGCCCCCTTGATTGATCGAGCTGCAACTGGAGTCCCCCAAAATGCTTATCGACGATGGGCCACAGTGGGAGGGCCTACGGGAGTGGGTTTGGGAGTTTTATTGGGCTTTTTACCCATGATCATTTCTGCGGCTCAAGGAGGGGATCATCCTTCCACACCTCCCATGATTACAATTAATCTCGGAGGACGCAATCCGGTGACGGGTTGGGGACAATAAGCTCAAGGCTTTCTAGCAACTTTCTTTGCAATTTTCCGATTTAGGAATATATCTTTTTAACAAGGGAAGAAGATAGCACCTGATTTTCACTTTTTATCAAGTGGGGTGCTCTATGTCTGTGACGATTGACTCTCTTGTTCCAAACTCTGATTGTATCGAAGAATTCAGACTTCGTTATAAAAGTAATGGCAAGGCAAAGCCGGAAGAAGTTGCCAGCAAACAGGCTGCTTGCGTGGTCGATGCCACGGTGAGCGTCTCCGATAATCAAAGTCAACAAAATCTCAAATTTAAGCATCCTCAAGATGATTTCATACTTCCTATTGAGCTGAATAGCCCAGTGGTGAGGAGTGTTGTGTTGCAGGCGGGCTTTGAGCAAAAGAGTCCCGCGGTGCAAGGTCTTATCAATCAAGCTCTCACATTTAGTTATTTTTGGAAGATGAATTACTCTGTTTTTTCCAAAACTCATCCCGAAGGAATTTTTGAGGCAGACAAGTTAATGCAGTTATTGGTCGACTTTTTTACCCTGGGTGATTTGCAGCATCCGAGCAAAATTCAGGAATCAAAATTTCGGGATCTGATAATTCGAATGACAAATTTGGAGCCCGTTCAAAAAGACTTTTTTGTTTCTGCCGATCCGAGTGAAAAACATAATTTGGACAATTTGCTTGATGAAGATCAGGTAAAACTTTTGAGCTCCGATGCGGTCCAAAGAATTTCTGCCTTAAAAAATATGATTCAATTTTTGCAAAAACTCGATTCAAGTCTTAAGCTTGCTTTGGGTGATGAAGTTTTGAAGAGAGAAATTCAGCAAAGCGAAGCCTTGATTTTATCTTATCTTTTTACATCCCAAACAGATTGGGAATCTCTTCAAAAAAATCTCAGAAAAACTGCGCAAGATGTTTATGTTCCCGCTCCCCAATATTATGAAATCTTGGGAAATGCTTTGAATGATTTTGCAAAACTTCCTTTGTTTCAAGCAAATAGTCCGTCAAAAATAAACCTGGATTTGTTGCAAGCATGGTTGCTAAATCCCTTGAGGAAAAAAGAGCTGGAGTATGTTCAGCTCAAGCCGGATGAGGCTTTAAAAAAATCTCTTTATGACAATTTGCTGAACCAGGATCCTGGTAAAGTGTTGAGCCCTTATGCCATGGCAGTGTTGGGTTCACAAAATTTTTCTCCTGAATGGTTTAATGATTCTGAAAAACTGAAAAGAATTTTGGACACTCTTTTTGAAAATATAAAATTCATAGAAGATTCCAAGGGAAATTTGCAGATTGATCCGGAAGCATTCCGTTTTCTGGCTTTTCAGGTGGATACGAGTGTGGAAGGGCAGATTAATGAACGGCGCGAGTTTGCAGCAGGTTATTTGTCCGTTTTGATTTTTTATTTTGGAGATCCACTTCAGAAATCCGTCACTTGGAATCTTTTTCATCATGGAGAAATGGGCAAAGAAGAAATTATATTAAGCGATGATCATCTCAAAACCCTTCGCGCAAGCTATATTGCCCTCAAGGCTCGTCTCGAATCTTCCGTTTTTCATACGGAAACGAATTTGCCCTTGTTGGAAGGGGGCTTGTGTCTTGTGGGAGCAGGGATAACAGCGTGGGGTGTTTCGGATGAACATGATCGGATCAATGCAAAAACTTATGCGGGAGCCGGAATTGCCGGATTGGGATGTTCTTCATTAATTACCCATTACACCCTTTCGCAGGGAAAACCTGATTTGTATTGGAAAGATTTGATGGGAGGAGGAGTGGGTTTGCTTTTAGGTTTGGGAATTCCATTTGCATTGGATTATTTTTCACAAAGTGACGGAAAGAGAACAAGGGAGGAAGGTACTCAGCCCCCAATGCAGATACCGCATTATAGTTTTCCTCCCTTGAAGCCCATTCCTTTTCCTAATCCCTTTAAACCGACTCCCTTTCCGTGGAAGCCTCCCCATTCGAACCCTGATTCAGAGGGAAGAAATCCCTCGGATGGTTTTGGCCCCTGATTTTTGAGGCAACTTTTCCTTTGTCTTTTCGAAAAGTTTCATACTAGTTTCTTTTAAGATAGCATACACCCGATGAGGGTGGTCAGGGGGAGCTATCGGAAGCTTCTCCTGACTTTAGCGAGTTTTGGCTTTGCCAGGACGAGCGAATATCAGGGGGCATACATGTCAGTGGTAATTGATTACCTACGGCCAAACTCGGCCTGCTTTGAGGATCCACCTCAAAAATCCAAGGATAAATGCGAAGTCAATGGCAAGTTTCACGTTGAAGAGCAGAAGTATTTTCTTACTTTTGTGAGAACTCCGGCAGGATTTGCTTATGCTGCAGACAATTCTTCTTCCACTTTGGCTTATTTGAGTGCGAACGGATTTGATCTTCTCAAGCCAGAAGTAAAATCCAGGATTTTGTATGCTGTTACTCTTTCAAGCTTGTGGATGAGGGATTACGCGGATTTTAAAAAAACTCACAAAAAGTCTCCCGATTTTTCAGAGGATGTTGAAGCGAGCATTCAGCTTGTAAATTTGGGGAATTTTAGCACTCCTGATGCAAGTGAAAAAACAAATATTGCAAATTGGGTAGAGATGATTTTGCGCGCAGACTCCGATAAAATGGATTTTTTACAAAATCATCTGAATTATCCCGTTGGACATCGTCGAAGTCATCTTTTAACCCCCGTGATTCTTTCGCGTATTGCGGTGATGCAAGGAATCTTGCTTGTTGGACAAAGGGCTTCCGAACATTTGGGATCCTTGCCCAAAACACATCCTTTATATGCGAAATCGCGGGAAGTCCTGAAAAATGTGGCGACTTATGTTTATTGGGGAGAGCCCAGTTTTAAAAATTTATTGGATAATATTAAGGGTTTTTCAAGAGAGCTTTATCAGGCAAAAGATGTATCGGTGCTGAATTTTGCAGAACCTGGAAAAACTCTGCCTTTGGATCTTCCATTGCCTAATTCTCTGGATCCAGAAAAGATGCTGGATCCGGTTCGTTACAATTTTTTTCAGGTCCTTGGAAAAATATTGGAATTACCAGGAGAAGATTCAACTCTGCATGTGGAAGGAGAGGAAAAAAACAGGCTGGGTTTATTGCTGAAGTGGTTGAAGAATGATCATGTGGCCGATTTGAAAAAGACAAATGAGTCTGTCTCAGTACCACCACCTTCTTCAGAACTTTTTATTACGGATCTCCCTCCACTTCCTTTGGAGCCTGAAGAGGTTCATCCAAAAGTGGAAACACCTTTGGTCCTGAAACCCGTAGGGGAAAAGGATGATGAAAAGGCTCCAGTGAATTTGTTCCCTAATTTGAAGCAAGAAAAACCTGAAGCCCCGAATCATGCCTTTGTTGCGCCAGTGTTAACTGAAGATCAGAAACCTGTAAAATCTCCCTTGTGGATTCCCTTGAGTGAAGGAGGGCTTTGTGCAGCGGGAGCCGTATTAACAACGGTGGGAGCTTTACAAAAAACTGTTCCAGGAGAAAAAAATCCTATTTTTATTTCTGGCACGACGAGCGTGGGAGCGGGTTGTTTGTCGCTGCTCATGCATTTTGTCTCTCCTAAAGCTTGGAGTCCCTATGTTGCTGAAGGGGTGAGTGGTGGGGGTGGGGCGGCTTTAGGCTTCTTGATTCCTTGGTTTCTAACACCTCCTCCGAATCCCAGGGATAAAGAACCCGTTTCTGTTCTGGATAATTCGGGAAGAAATCCGACACGTCCTTTTGGGCCTTAAGGGGCATAGTAAGAAAAACTATCGACGAGAAGAGAAACAGAGCCGCTGGGATAATCGGCAGGATTGTCATTAGACCGCAGTGTGGGGCTATGCCATACATTGAATAAAAAGGGTGCTGCGTGTTGCGGGATGTGTTCAGGGTTTGTGTAAGTCCATAAGGGATATCGTTGATTATTCTGGTAGATGAAAAACTCCACTTTGTTTGAAGCCCAGGTAAAGCCCATGTCGAGCCATTCTCCTATCGTGGCAATTTGAGGATAGCTCGTGAGCTGACCCGTATTATGGGTGCTCCAGGTATTTTCTTCCCCGGATTGGGTTTGGGTGTAAGAGCCATTTGTGAGATCGATAAACCGACTCACTTTGAGAAAATGAGTATTATCTGTGTAGTCTGTCCAGATTGTCAGGTAAAGGGTTTGGGGAGAATCACAACTGATTTCGATGTCGATTTCAGAATTATCTTCAATTCCATTTCCATTCGTATCGCTTCCATCATGCCAGTAGGTGAAGATGCCATAAATTACTCCTTCGTTATTCTGTGAGCAGGGAGAAGTCTGAAAGTGGCTTCGGAAAGTTCCATAGTGAAAATTTTGGCTACTTTGAATTTGGACTCCCGGAGGATTTATAAAATTATTCTGATTATACTCGGGATGTCCGGGCAATGTGAGCTGGACGACTTTATTGTCAGTGGCACTTGAGTTTGAAACTCCATAAAGAATGAAGGCATCAGGAATGGACTGTTGAAATGTGAAATCGGTGGAAGCAGCCGTGAAATTTTCTTTCAAAGTGGGAGTTAATTGTTCTGGAAATGAGGGAGGAGGAAGATTGCCTCCTTCGGGTCCTGAGGAAGGGTTGCTGTTACTTGTATCAGAGCTAGGGTTTTGTGGATTTATATTGCTGCCTGAAGAACAAGCTCCGCAAATTCCGAGCAAAACAATACATAGAATGTAGATAGCCCTTTGATACATCTGAAGGATTATCGGCATAATTTGATAAGTGTTTCTAGGTAAAAAAAAGCCCCATTTTTACAAATGGGGCTTTAAAATTACTGAGCGGGAGACGGGGGTCGAACCCGCGACGTCAACCTTGGCAAGGTTGCACTCTACCACTGAGTTACTCCCGCATGTTGAGCAGAGACTGCGTAAGCAGGCTTTGCGATTACAGGCGGGGGTCCTTTAGGGCTCCCGCTTGCATCAACAGAGATTAAGCTCTATATTAAAGAGCAATTTTTTTGGCAAGTGTTGTTTCAGGCAGAATGAAAAATGAGTTTGGTATTACCGATAGCAATTTCATCACCGTCTTCCAGAACGACTTCTTCCACTTTTCGGCCATTCACGTAAACTCCATTGGAGCTTTTTAAGTCGACGATGACGTAATTATCATCGATTCTATTGATTGCAGCATGTTGACGGCTTACCTTGGGTTCCTTGATGACAATGTCATTCGAAGGAGATCTTCCAATAGAAGTGTTATCTTCAAGATCCAGGGATTGGATATTGGTTTCACCCTCAATGCATTCCACACTTGCTTTTCCGGGTTCTGAAACAGAAATTTCAATGTCTTCCTCAATAATTTCTTCCGGAGGAAGTTCGGGTATTTCCTCTTCAGGAACAAAAGAAGCATCTTCCTCTTTTTTCTCTTCTTCATCCAAAGGAATGCTTTTCAAAATAGAAGAAATGGAATCGTCAAAACCCAATCCTGTTTTAGCTTTTTCCGTTTTTGTTTTGATGGCTTGTTTGCTGGTAGGACCTTCTTCTGCAGCGTCTGTTGCTGGTGCAATCTTTTTTGTTTTGAGCTTGGGAAGATTTTCTGCAGGCAAAGCAGTCGTATGTTCTGAAACGGGAAGGGATTTTTCTTCTTCAATGTCATTTTGGAAGTAGTCCCCTTCGTTTTCAAGGACGTAAGCTTCTTCAGAAACAGATTCATTCAAATGAGAAAGGGGAGAAACTTCTTCGAGTTTTGCTTTAGCAACCGAAACACTCTCATCGACGAGAGGAATTTTTATTTTTGCAACTGGCTCAGGTGCGGATTGTATAGGGGTGACAGGTCCGCCAATTAAATCTTCATATTGTTTAATATTAGATTCGATAGTGTTCAGTATTCCTTCATATTTCTTGATTTCTGCGGTTTCGCGACTTTCCACTTCCTTAAATTTTTTATCGCTAAATTCACCCAAAAAATTCCGAAATTTGGCTTCTTCTAGAACTTCTTGATGTTTTTTGAGGGACTCTTCCTGCTCTTTTTTACCTTTGTAAAAAGTTTGTATGACAGACTGTATTTCCTTTTTCTTATCTTCTAAGTTCTTTTTGATTTGATCGTGGTGGGCCAGATAGTCGGATTTCACCTTAAGATAGACAGCTTCCGAAACAGCGCTTTTGTGTTCATCCATTTTATTGAGGCGTTCTGCAATTAGATTCATTTCGTCCCGAATGGACAAGGTTGAATCGTAAAGCTCTTTATCGATATTGAATGAAAGTTCTTGAATATCATTGCTAAGAGGGAGTGGTGACATAATTCTTTCTCTTTGTTTTTATTTAAGTATCAAAACTCTTCTGTAAGGGTTTGTTGAGCCCGAATCTCAATTTTATGAGATCCTAAAGGTTACTGTCAAACGATTTGCTCTTTACCATGATCTTGTTTCTCGTGGTTTGACTCTTCGTTGAAAAAGAGGGGATCTCAATGAAAATACTCAATTTTGTCAAGTAAAGTAATCTTTTGTTAAGATTAAAATATTGTTTAATGTTCGCGCTTCCTATGGTAAAAAATTAGGACTCATTTAATCTTAATAATAACAAACTTCAGTCGATTCTCAGAGGTTCTATTTAAAGAATATGTCAAATACTCCAAAGGATCCGAAAGACAAGTCTAAAAAATCAGGCGCAAGTTCCGATGCCGCAGATTTTGAAAAAACCATGCTCGATGTGGATATTCGAAGTCTGGAAAAAGAAGAAGCCCAAAAATCACAGAGTTCCGAAACATCTAAAAAATCTGTCTCAAAGTCTGGGAAGGGTTCTGAAAAAGCAGACAAAGGGATGAAAGCTGCTTTGGATGAAACTCTCATCTTTGAAATGCCTCCCTTGGATGACGAAGATACCGATCTTCATCGTTTGAAAAAGAAAAAGGAAATTGAAGAAAGAATTGCCCAAGAAGAGGGTGAAAAAGCCCAAGAGGAGCTTCAAAAGAAGGAAGTAAGCATTCCAGTGAAGTCCTCCGAAGAGGTAAAGAAAGAAGCATCTAAGGTTTCATCTTCGGAAGGAGCAAAAAACCTTTGGAAGGAATTTACAAGTTTTACCGCCCTGGAACCACCACCCCAGAGTCGTTTTGCAAAATTTACGGAATTTGTAGCAGGGCTTGTCTTGTTGTTGGCGCTTTTGGATGTATGTATTGAAGGTTTAGCACTCGGTAGTCCTTTGTCTGCTGTGAGTATTGGGGTGACCATTCTGTGTGTTTTGGTAAATATTTATTTCATTATCCGAAAAGGAAACTTTCATGCAGGTTTGGAATTAAGTCTTTGGGCCTTTCTGGGCTTGTTAGGTTATTCTACTTGGAAGTACGGTGCTTATGATGCTTCGAGTTTTTCCCTTCTTAAGTTATCGCCTGCGCAAATTTACAATGAGGTCTTTTTAGGTGTTTTGTTGATTGTCTTGTATGTTGTTTGGCAAAACAAGAAAGCATCTGTATTGATAAAAACATTTCTGACCCTTTTGATTGTCTATGGGTCGGCAGGATATTTGGAAAATATTTTTGCAGTCATTTTTGCGAAAAGAATCTGGAATCTGGAAGATACTTTGTATGGTACAGAGTTGTGGAAATGGTTGCCTTTTTACTACTTTAGACCTGTGGTGTTTTCCTTTTGGATTCTATTTCCTGTTTTAACGATTTATTTCCTGTTTCAAAAAATAAAAGCTGTTTTTTCAAAAGAAAAAATCTTTGCTCGTGAGTCCACCCTTGCTTTGGGTCTGCTTTTTTTGTCGTTTGCATTGGGGAACTTGATCCTGTTCAAGAATAACTATCCCAGTATTTTTGGCTTTATTTTGCATTCTGAAAAAGGTTGGGGGCAAACAAGGGCTTGGACTTACACTCCCAGCGGAAATAACGAAGATTATGATATTGATATTACCACGACAGCTCCGGGTTCAGATAAAAATGATGATTCCTTGCCGGTATATAAAATGGGCGCTTTGTTTGTTCCCCAGGCGGATTCCAAAAAGTTAATTAATCTGTCATTGAGGGCGCAGGGCGGCGCTGAACTTCCTTTTTTTAAATCGACCGATTTAGCTGTTCTTCAAGAACAGGTTCAGCAAAAGCCAATTAAACTACGCATGAGAGAAGAGTCTTTTTTTGAAAGAAAGTCTCTTGTGTTACTCATTGACCGTTCTTTTTCTATGGCCTCTTATCTTTCTTATGTGGATAAGGCCTCTCGTTCGGTTTTTGAAATGTTGAACAGTCGTGAAAATCTGTTTTGGTCTCCTTTTTCAGATACCACACAGCCTGCTTTGGTAAAAAATCTGAAAAGTTTGCAAAAAAACGCTTCTGCACTTTCTGCTCAAGGGTCCCGAAATCTTGGAAATGCTTTTGATAAAAGTATGGCAGTATTAAAAGGGCAGAAAGGTCAAAAAATTATCTTGATGATTCTTTCTTCAGACCCTGTAAGTGAAGATTATAGCGCTCGTTATCTTTCGCCCTTTAAAAGTGAAAAAATTAAACTCTATGGGGTGAATTTTGGCGAAAGTGTGCCGGAGTCTTTGCGAGCACTAGCAGAAGGAAGTGGTGGAAAATGGGTATCGGTCAAAAATCCGCCTAATCTTGCTTTTGCCCTAAGAAGTTTGTTGGGAGATGCGTTGGGGCAATATCAAATTAGTTACGAGGGTCAGTCTTTTAGTCCAAAATTTACAATTTTATCTCCTCAAAATGGAGATGAAGTTTCGAAGGATGCGGCTCTTCAGCTCAAAATTCAAAACTACCAAGATGTAAAGTTAAGTGCTGCACGTCTTTACATGGATGATAAGTTGTTGCAGGAAATTCCCGTTCAAAACCAGGATCTCGTATTTCCTTTAAATGTGAGTCAGTTGCCCAAGGGAAATCATTTGTTCAAAGTAGCCTTGGTGGGTGAGGGAGGGAAGGAGTTCGCTCAGGATCTCAAGCTTAACATAACCAGTGGCGCTGATTTTGCTTTTATTCGTCCTTTGGAAGGGGATGTGGTGAGTGGACAAGTAAATCTTGAGGTTTACTATAAGAATCAGGGGCCTAACTCATTACAAAAAGTAGAGTTTTTGGTGGATGGCCAAAAAGTGGGTGAGGCGAGTTCTGAACCTTATATTTTAACCTGGGATACTCAGGGTTTGCAGGGCTCTCATACGCTTCAGGCAGTGGCTACTTTTACGGATGCGAGTACAAAGAGTGATCAAATAAAAGTGAATGTGGTTGGAAATTTTGCGGTCCATATTCTTTCACCTTCTGTGGGTGAATTTTTGAATAACCTCACAGAAGTGGAAGCCGATGTAAGTCATAATCTTTCTGAAATTATAAATAAGGTGGAGTTTTGGGTGGATGGAGCTTTATTGGGAGAGGTTACCCAAGCTCCCTATAAGTATCTATGGGATAATTCTGAATTAGCAAGTGGAAGACATGTTTTGCAAGCGAGAGCATATACTTCTAGTAACTGGGCTTCAACAGATGCAGTCATTGTAAATATTGGAAATGGGGGGCTGAGTGTTCAGCTTGAGGATAGTAACGCTTCATATTTGGCTCCGGATTACATTGAGTGGGTAGTAGATGCTTCTTCAAGTATGGGTGGGGAAGTGGGGGGTATTCGTAAGATCGACATCGTAAAACAATCTTTGATTGATATGTTTCCTAAGCTTCCTTCGAGTTCTCAATTTGCTTTGAGAAGTTATGGAGCTTCGGGTTTGGCGACTCACAAGGACTGTCGCGATACGGTATTGGATTATCCTCTCAAGAGCCTGGATAGCCAAAAGATGAGTAACTTGCTGAATTTGATTGAGCCTCAAGGTGTTTCTCCTCTTGCCTATACACTGGATAAGATTAAGGGAGACTTTAAAACAGCTTATGGAACCCGGGTGCTTATATTATTTACGGATGGTTTTGATAATTGTGGTGGAGATCCGGTAGGGCAGTTGGAAAAGTGGAAAAAAGAAAAGTTGAATATCAAATTGTATATTTTGGGATTGGACATTGAAGGCACGAGAGCTGAAACCGAATTGAAAAGACTCGCGAGTATTGTGGGTGGACAGTATTATCCTGTTAAAAATGAAAAAGAGATTCTCGCAGCTCTGGAAGAGATGATCAAGGTTACTTATCGGGTGTTTGACTATAAAGATCGAGAAGTGGCCCAAAAGCCGATAGGAGCAGCAGGTTTGTCTCTTAGAACGGGAGAATATCGTCTGGAAGTAGATCTAGAGCCCCCTCTTGTGAAAGAAAAAGTTCTGATAAACAATGGAGTAGAGAAGAAGGTCCTGATAAAGAAGGACGGTAGTACTTATTCCTTTGTGGAATAAGAAAAAGTGGAATTGTTGTGAGTTTTTAGAGGTCTGGCTATTGACAAAAGCTTTTAGAAGACTAAGATTAAGCTCACTGTATTTGGTTTTTTAGGGTTCTGAATTTCTTCAGAGAAGTCCTGAATTTAAAAAAAATACAAAAATCTTCTTTTTAATAAGATTTTTTCTTGACTCTAAAACTTTTTTGGATAATATCCGCGACTCTTCTGAATTGAAGAGTTTTTGAAAGCAGTAATTTCGGGTGTCTGTAGTCAGTAGTTGAGTAAGATTTTCCTCCGATTTCCTCGCTAGATTAAGTCGGTTGTGCTTCACTCAAAACCTGTCTTCTTATACCCGAAAAAAACCAAAGATCTTTGAAAACTAAATAGGTGTACAGTAATTGAAATGTATATCCCGAAAATATTCCTTGTAGAGGCGATCCTATGTGATCGCCTGTAAAAGGGTAACCGCATAGGGTTACCCCTACATTTTAAGTAATGCGGTCATTATACAATTTGTATTTTGACACCAGATTTAAACTGGAGAGTTTGATTCTGGCTCAGAACGAACGCTGGCGGCGTGCCTAACACATGCAAGTCGAGCGAGAAAGCCCGCAAGGGTGAGTACAGCGGCGAACGGGTGAGTAACACGTAGGTAACCTACCTGTGAGACTGGAACAACCTGTCGAAAGACGGGCTAATACCGGATAAGACCACGTCCTCCTCGGAGGATGAGGTAAAAGATGGCCTCTACTTGTAAGCTATCACTTATAGATGGGCCTGCGTACCATTAGCTAGTTGGTAGGGTAATGGCCTACCAAGGCTACGATGGTTAGCTGATCTGAGAGGATGATCAGCCACACTGGAACTGAAACACGGTCCAGACTTCTACGGAAGGCAGCAGTGGGGAATCTTGCGCAATGGACGAAAGTCTGACGCAGCGACGCCGCGTGGGTGATGAAGGCCTTCGGGTTGTAAAGCCCTGTGGGGAGAGAAGAATTAGTACTGGCTAACATCCAGTATGATGACGGTATCTCCTTAGCAAGCACCGGCTAACTCTGTGCCAGCAGCCGCGGTAAGACAGAGGGTGCAAACGTTGTTCGGAATTACTGGGCGTAAAGCGAGTGTAGGCGGTTTCCTAAGTCAGGTGTGAAAGCCCCGGGCTCAACCCGGGAAGTGCACTTGAAACTGGGAGGCTAGAGTATCGGAGAGGTTGGTGGAATTCTCGGTGTAGAGGTGAAATTCGTAGATATCGAGAGGAACACCGGTGGCGAAGGCGGCCAACTGGACGAATACTGACGCTGAGACTCGAAAGCGTG
>CAYPXN010000062.1:0-12385 GCA_964414715.1 uncultured Pseudomonadota bacterium
ACGCTAAAGTTAATTTGGCTAATATCACTTGTATTTGCATCGGCTGCTGCAGGAGCGCCCTGCACTTTAGGGGGTGTCATCGTGTGCCTCCATTTGGCTTCTTTTTGTAAATCGGGGATATCGTGGAAATGATTACTAAAAGAAACCAGTCAATTATAGTCCTGCCCATAGGACTTTAATTAAGTATCCCCCTAGTTATCGTCACGGTTTTTGACTTGTTGCTAAGAAGTAATGGCTAAATTTTGGGTCCCATATGGTGCAAAATACCCAAGCTGAGCTCAGGAACGTAAGTAATGATAATCAATGCTAAGACAAGTAAAATCAAAAAGGGTAGAGTTACCCAATAGAGGTTAACGATACTTCTTTTGAATCGAATGCTGGAGAGGAAAAGGTTCAGTCCTACCGGGGGGTGGAGGTAACCAATTTCAAGATTGGTCAGGAAAATAATTCCCAAGTGGATGGGATCTACTCCAAACTCCTTTGCGATGGGAATGATGAGGGGGACCACTACGATAATCGCCGAGAAGATATCCATGAGAGATCCCACAATCAGAAGGAAAACATTCAAAACCAGCAGGAACATCACTCGACTGGTAATATAGGTGCGAATCCATTCCAAAAGTTTCATGGGGACTTGTTCGTCAATCAAGTAGCTGGTGAAACCCATGGCAACAGCAAAGATTACCACGATACTTCCCACGAGCACCATGGATTGCTTGGCAATACGAGGGACATCCGTTGTAAGTTTGAGGTCTTTATAGATAAAGACCTGAACGATAAATACATAAGCTGCGGTTACGGCTGCGGCTTCAGAAGCTGTGATAAACCCACCATAAATGCCGAAGAGAATGATAAAAGGTAAAGGTACTTCCCAGCCCGCCTTTTTGATTGCCTGAACCAATTCCTTGAAAGAGAAAGGATGTTTTTCGAGTTTTACCTTGCGATTCACGATAATTCCATAAATGGCAAGGAGTAGGATGATAAGAAATCCGGGTGCAATTCCTGCGATAAACAATTTGTCGATGTTGGTTCCACTGATAAGTCCAAAGAGAATCAAAGGAAGAGAGGGTGGAAACATCAATCCTACACTTCCGCAAGTAGTGACGAGCCCCATTGAAAATCCATCCGGATATTTTTCTTTTAATAAAATGGGGTAAAGGAGTCCGCCGAGGGCAATAATGGTAACACCCGAGGCTCCTGTGAAAGCTGTAAAGAAAGCGCAGGCCACAATTGCCATGATAGCGAGTCCGCCGGGCATCCATCCAAAAAGGGGTTTTGCAATGGCAATCAGGCGCTCGGGCGTTTTGCTTTCTGCCATAAGGTAGCCTGCAAAAGTGAAAAGAGGAATGGCCACCAAAGTGGGAGCAGAAGCCAAGCGATACATTTCAATAATGGTTGCGGACGAATCAATTCCTGCTGTGTGAAATGCCAAGAGGCTGATGGCTCCAAAAATAATAAATAAGGGAGCTCCCAACAAACCTACGGCTCCGATCAGAACACAAATGAGAAGAAAAGCAGGTCCTGCCGTGGGGATGAGTTCCACCAAATGGGAAAACTTGAGAGAAATATTTTGTAAGAAAGCATTGTTTTGAAATTGGGGAGCAAACACCAAAAAAGGAATCAGAATTGCCGCAATGGGTGTAAGCCAGATTGCGGCTTTTCGAGCAAAGCGCATGCTCATGAAGTAAAAGCCCAGCGGAATAATGATAACAGCCCAGTAGCTGGGAAAGCCTGGGATGAGCATTGTTTCACTTTCTCTTTCACCCAAAACAAACTTGTAAGAAGCAATCGTAAGGAAGGCACAAATCAAGGCAGAGGTGCCCTGGACAAAAAATGCAGAAGATTTTTTGATTTTAGCAGGTAAAAAGCGGGACACCAAATCCATCGCGAGGTGACCATCATCTTTGGTGGCGGTGGAGGCACCAATAAATCCCACCCAAAGGACCAAGTGTCGAACAATGGGATCTGCCCAGGTAATGCCCGTATGAAAAAAGTTACGGAGAAGAACTTGAAGAAAGGCCAAGCTGATCATGATCATCAAAAAGGTGGTGAGGCAGTAGCCTTCGAGTTTAGATAAAGTATCGTCGACTTTTTTGATGACCATAAACAAATATAGGGGCGACCTTTTCAGTCGCCCCTACCCATTAGAATTCGTAATTTTTAAAATTAAGGGTGGGCTTTACGATATTCGTCGATATAAGCCTGTACCTTGTTCAACAAATCTTGAGAATAAAGCTTTCCAACCAACTTGGGTCTTACGGAATCCGCAGCCTTTTGTAATTCAGCTTGATCATTGGGAGCAACCGCTACGGATTGAATACCGGCACCTTTTAAGGTCGCAATGGATTTGGCGTTATCCTGACGAATCGATTGAATAAGTTTTGCAGAATATTTTGCAGCGGTTGTTTTCAAAATGTTTTGAAGATCCGGTGGAAGTTTTGCAAATTCTGCTTTGGTCATGATCATGGCACCCGTGGAGTTTGCGAGATTCAAATCCGTCATGTATTTTGTTTTGGTAAACCATTGCAAGGCCACCACAGCCAAGGGAGGACCATAAACGGCATCGATCAATTTTGTTTGGAGAGAGGTGAGAACATCTGGCAATGCAAGAGGGATGGGAACGATACCTAAACTTTCATACATAACTTTTACGAGGGGATCTCCTTCCCATGCCCACCATTTGGTACCCTGCATGTCGGCTTTGCTTTTGATGGGTTTATTGGAGAAGATGTTTACGAAGCCTGCTTCGGCCCAACCCAAGAGAATGAATCCTTTTTGATCGAATTGTGTTTCAAAATCTTTACTGAGCTTGTTTCTTACATAATCCACTTCTTGGTAATTTTTGAAAAGCATGGGGAGTTCCAAAATACGAATAGAGGGCACGATATCTCCCAGACCAACTCCCGTGAATCCTGCAGCATGGATTTGTCCAATTTTCATTTTACGAATGACGTCTTTTTCATCCCCTGAAACTCCTCCGGGATAGATCTTCAGTGCCAGCTTTCCACCGGAAGCTGTTTGAAGTTCCTTGTCCATTTCTTTCATGATGTTTACCCAGGTAGAACCTTCGGGGGCGAGAACGGAAAATTTGATTTCGTGCTCGGCAGCTTTAAGAGAAGTCAGAGAACAGGTTGCTAGAAAGGCAGCGGCAAGGCTGCTGAGAAGAATCTTCTTTAGAGATTTCATAAGGATGTTTTCCTCCAAGATTAATTAAAAAACAGTTTTTCTTTTTGAAGCAGAATTTGTGCCCGACGGATTGCCAGCTCATTTGCCAAACGTTGAGAAGGCATCACTGCGGGATCAGCGCTACTCACTTCTTTCAAGACACTTTCAAATAAACCCTTGTTTTGGGTTTGCACTGCATAAAACTGCGCATACAGAACCTTAGACATGTAATACTTGCCTTCAGTTTGTTCGATGGCGAGTTCAAATTCTTTTTTTGCTTCATCGGGTTGCCCGCCGAGCATCGGCGGACGAGAAGCATAGAAAGCACCCAAGAACAAATGTGGACCTGAAAAATTATAGGTGGGGTCCAATTCTAATACACGCCTCATCATGGCTTCCACTTTGGGAAGTTCCACAATAGCTTCGGGTGAATCTTTTGAGAAATTAATCAGATTTCCCCAGTTAAAGGCGGTCCAAAAAAGACCAGGAACATCTTTTTTCCCCATTTTATTAAGACTTGCCTTGAAATCATCCAGGGTTCCGCTAACAGCTTTTTTGAAAGCACCATTTTTGGAAAGAAGCTTGATGCCAAACATTTTTCCACGACCATAAAAACGTTTTGCGCGGTCCGTGGCAAGTTTTTCAAAGGCTTCATTACTTCCTTTGGCTTCCAGGATGTCATTTTCTACGAAGCCAAAAGTATAAGATCCAAAGGAACGTGCCAAAAGAAGGAGCGTCGTAGAGTCATTGGGATTGCTTCTTTGGAGGGCTTCCAGGGTTTTTAATGAAGTGAGCGATGCTTGGTTGGCGTAAGCAACATCTTCTTCCTCCTCAAGTGCAGGAGTTCCTGCAGACATGACTTGGGCAGTAACATTCACAGCGGTTTGCTTGATTCCACAAGCCGACATGAAAGAAGACACGAAGAGGGTTGCCGCGAGAGGCAAAGTGAGTATTTTTTTCATAAATTTCAATTGAAAATAAAGTGAAAAACCTTCGCGCGATTATCACAGGGGCAAAGAGTTTGGCAATAGAATTTATGGTTAAATGGAGAGATTAAGCTACGAGCAGAATGGAAGTATAAGGGTTTGCATAAACCCCCTTACTGAAGAGCTTTTGAGAGAAATTTTGACGGTCTTGGGAAGCTTGAGCCGCTCGACGGAGAATGCTTGCACGGATTTCAGGGTTAAAGTATTTGTGGGAACCTAAACGATCTTTGTCCTTCATTAAAAATTCTACCAAAGGTTCCACAGAATAACCCATTAATGGGAGGTTTCTTCCGGCAAAGGAGTCTGCGAAAGCTTCTTCTTCACGACGAATTTCAAAAATTTCATCCCAAGTAAGTTGATCTAAATTACCGTATTTTTTGAGTGAAGATTTTAAATGTCCCCATTCGTGAGCCATCACACCGGCCAAAATGGCTGAAAAAGCAGGGTCGTGCATCATTTCCTGCAAGAATTCGACTCCCAAATAAACAAGCCCCTTGTTATCAGCAGCACCGACAGTGTTTTTTGCAAGAACGATTCGGGCATCTTGTCCGGATAGGGTCATGAGTTTTCTACGGAGAACGCTAATAATACCATATTGAGCGAGCATTGCTGAAAGTTGAGGAAACTTCGAGGCTTCGACAATCTGTGGAGGAACTTCTCCAATAGATTTTTTGGCGACCTCAGAAGTTTGGGAACTAGGCGAACCGATAGGCGTGGCAGTTCGCATCCAAGAATTTAACTTACCCAAACCTGTTTCAACACGAGGTATCATACTTATATATTTATCGGTTTTAAAACCTATTCAGTTGTGGATCAATAGCAGAAAATTTCAATTATTTTCAATATTTAAACTGCTTAAGACTGTTAATAACTAGTGAATAAGCTTATAGCCTCTTTTGAATAAAACCAAACAAATACAATAACTTGTAAGACAAACGGTAATAATAAAAAAAAGTGAATAAAATAAGGGGAGGTCTCCTTTTCCCAAGACACAAAAACGAAGGGCGTCTACCAAGTAAAAGATGGGATTTGCCAGGCTGAGCTTTTGCCAAAAGGGAGGAAGCATATGGATGGAGTAAAAAACGCCACCTAAATAAACAAAGGGGGTAATGATAAAGTTTGTGAAAGTGGCAATTTGATCCCAAGATTCACTCCAAAGGCCTGAAATCATTCCCAGCGATGAAAACATGATGGAATTGAGAAGTAACACCAAGAAAGTCCAGAAAGGATGAACAATGGGCATGTGAACGATAAGAGTAGAAATCAAAAGAGTAATACTTCCAATCAGAACTCCTCGAATCACTCCTCCGACAATCATGGCACTGGCAATTTGATAGTAGGAAATGGGGCTCGCAATAATATTTTCGATGGAACGATCCATTTTTGCCATAAAGAGAGAGGTGGAAGTATTCGCATAGGAGTTGGTGACCACTCCCATAGTGGCAAGGCCCGGGAGGATATAAATAATATAGGCGAAACCTTCAATCTCCCGAATACGACTACCGAGTGAAAATCCGAAAATAAAAATAAAGAGAAGAGTGGTAATTACGGGAGGTACGAGCGTTTGTTTTGAAAGGCGTGCGAAGCGATAACATTCTCTTTCAATAAGGGTAAAAAAACCACGGCGCGTGCTAAGCATGAGATGCCTCCGTGATTTCTTCGCTACTTTCAATTTCGAAAATTTTTGCTCCCGTCAGGTGAATAAACACATCTTCCAAAGAAAATTTGGAATATTTTTTCATGAGTTCTTTGGGGTTTCCGGTTTCGATAATTTTACCATGATGAATCACCGCTACCCTCTCGCACAAAGCCTCTGCCTCATCGATATAATGAGTGGTGAGAATAATTGTGGTATTCCCTTTGTTGAGTTGGCGGAGATAATTCCAGAGTTCATGACGTTGTTCCACGTCAATTCCCGCGGAAGGTTCGTCTAATATGAGAATTTTAGGAGAGCTCATCATGGCTCTGGCAATCAGCAAGCGGCGTTGCATGCCACCCGAAAGTTTGTAGAATTGGACAGTCGCTTTGTCTTTCAAATTGAATTGTTGCAACATTTCCTGAGCCCGGGCCTTGGCTGTTTTTTTGTCAAAACCATAGAAGCCTGCTTGAAACTCGAGAGTTCTTTGAACATTAAAAAAACGATCCACATTCATTTCTTGGGGAGAGAAACCGAGATGTCGACGCGCTTCCAAACCATTCGGCCATACCGGATGGTTAAACACAGAAATATTTCCGGAGTCAGGACGAACGAGCCCCATGATTGAACCAATCAGTGTGGTTTTGCCAGCACCATTGGGACCTAGAAGACCAAAAAATTCTCCTTGGGGAATTTTGAGATCAATGCCGTGAAGAGCGATTAACTGGCCATAAGATTTTTTGACGGATTGAATTTCAAGAGCATTCATCAAAGAGCCTGCAAGGTTCCATTTTTCATTTTCCAGGTAGTGTTTTTCCATTCAAATCCTTTTTCGGGATGTTGAGAATTGACCTGGCCAAAGCGTTGGATGATTTCGTAAGTATTCCCCACTTTTTTAAGTTCGATTTGTTGTGAATCGGAAGAGGAAGCACCCGACAACCAGAGGGCAATTTTTTCTTCTCCCTTGGAATCTTTTGTTCTTAACCATTCCAGCTCGCTTCCGTTCCATTTTAAAAATCCAATCGCTTCAGCGAGTTCGGTGGAGGTGTCAAAGCTTACTTTAATTTCAGGCATGCCATTTCCTTCGAGGTCAATGATGTCCGCAGATTTAATGCGCGGAATGCCTTTCAGATTTTTTTGTTGGAGGCCACCGATGCTGGGTTCTTTTGTTTTAAAATCGAAGTCGGAAATTTTTACGAAGGATTCCCCCTCTTTTTTTGCGACGATGAGAAGGGGTTTTAATTTTAAGGGGTCTTGGATTTTTTCAGGATTTCCATCCGAAGCGATTCCAACTCCCAAAAGATATAGGTCGGAGTTAGATTTTCCCAAATGAGTTTTTAAAACCAGATAATCATCTTGCCAGGCTTTTTCAGGCAGTAGTCCTGTGAGTGCTTTTGATCTTTGAATACGAACTTCTGTGGGCAAAGATTCCGCTTTTTTGGATTCTGTTTTGACAATTTTTTCTACTGAGGGGAGCGATGGGGTTTTGGATTTTTGAAGACTTTTATCTTTGAAGTAAAAAGCCACGATTGCCAGAATTGCAATGGCGATAGAAAATTTGAGAAAATCGCTTCCTTTGTTGGAATTTTTTTTACGTCGTCGACTCATAAAAATAAAAAGGGTCCGCCTAAGGCGGACCCTTTTCTTATATCAAAATAAATTAAGAATTTGTATCGAGTTTTCCTGCTCTCATATACAAAGCTTGGGCAATTACAAAACCGATCACAATGGCCCCTACCACAACTTTCCAGTCATTGACCGGCAAGTGGGAGGCTGCACCCATTCCGAAAAGCATGGGAATAGAAAGAAAAGTGTTGGCCTTGGAGGCCTTGCGAGCAAGTTCCACTTTTCCGGCATCGGGTTTTTCTCCTGCTCGGACTGCAGCAATGGTCTTTTTCTGAATAGGCCAGATAATGAACCAAACATTGAACCACATGATAATACCAAAGCCTGCACCCATACTGATCCAATGGCCATAACTGGAAGCCATCATTGCGGAGAATCCGCCCCCTGAAGGAAGGAAAAACTTAAGATAGAGAATTCCCAAACCCGTCAGCAAAGTCAGCATGGCGCCCCAACGGAACCAAAACAAGGCGCGAGGCATGAGCTCGGGCACCACTTTTTGTTTGGTGGCAGCATCCAGTTTTGCTTGGAAGCCACCATTGACGAAGTTGAAGAAATAAAGATGCCCGATCCATAAAATCCCGAAAATGTAATGAAGCCAACGGAGGGCAAACTGTACGGAAATATTTGTATCCATAAAATCCCCTTTATAAAAAATAGATTAAAAATATCAGAAACTTATCAGAAACTGACACGCGTGTCATGTTATTGAAGTTCTGGGACAATGCAAGAAAAAATTCGGATTTTTGCGGCTTTATTTTAGAAGCTTGTTCAAAGCAGGATAAACGGTATCGGCCATGAGTCTATAACCATTGGCGGAGGGATGTACTCCATCTTCCAAAAGTCCTGCTTGTATTCTCTTTGTTTTTTTCTTGGGATCCAAAAAAGGCTGGTACAAGTCAATGAGGGACCATTTTCTTTTTTTGGCTGTTTTTTTCAGGAAATTCCGAAACTCGTCAAGAATTGCTTCGAGAGATTTTTCTTCTACCGGAGGTGGAAGAAGGACAATGGGGGCAATCTTGTGATCTTCAAGCGCTTGGGTAATTTTCAAGAAGTTTTGTTCCAGGTTTTCTGCTTTGTATCCTTGGTAGACATCATTGGCTCCTCCCATCAGAAGAACATAGTCCGGCTTTACATCGATGACATCGAACAACAGACGCTGATACATGTCTCTCAAGGTATTTCCATTGATTCCTGAATTCTCAATAGGAGTGCCGAGTTTTTGAGATACGAGTTCTACCCAGGAGTATTTGTTTCCAAAAGGATAGCCGTAAGTAAGTGAGTCACCCAGCGCAATCAGTTTTTTAGGCATAGTTTTACAATGATAAAAGGAAGCGGCGTTCAGGACAAACAAAATTTATTTTGAAGTGGAGAGAGTCTTTCCGAGTGTGTTTTTAAATTCAAGAATGGTCCAGGATTTTTTGAGAGCTTCTTTTTTTAAGCCACGGTCCGGGTTCACGGCAAAGGGCCTGCCCACTTCAGAAAGCAGATGGATATCGTGGACGGAATCGGCATAAAATGAACAGTCTTTTAAGTTTAAACCTCTTTTTGCGGCTTCTTCTTGGGCAATCTTTATTTTTCCTTGCATGAATGCCAAACGATCCATGAGTTTGTTGGTAAGAAGTTTGTTTTCGATTTTGGGACCAATCGAAAAAAAGTCGTCAGCTTCCACAAATTTGGCAATAGCCTGGATGGCCATGGTGGGACCGGAAGAAATGAGAATCACCGGTACTCCTTGTGCTTTGTATTTTTTGATTTCATCCAGGGCTTCTTGATAGATTTTGGGTTTGAGATCCCGTTCGAAAACTTCATTTCCTATTTCGTAAATGTAATCGATGGATTGTCCTTGCATGTCGGCAATTGCAATTTCATAGATTTTTTTTACATCATGGAGATTGCAAAGTGAGGCAATGAGTTTGTAGTAAACGGCCTGAAGAATGCGTCTTTTTTTGAGAATGCCTCTGCGTACCAATTCCAGGGTGGTAGCGTAACCTGAAATAGCATTCATGAGTGTGCCATCTACATCAAAAAACGCGATTGTATTCATAATTTCGATCTCAACGCCATTTGTACCGCCAGGAGTCCTGATAAGTACCCATCTTCAAAGTTGAAACGATGCGACTTAAGCAAAGCAGGATAATCATGCGGATTGAGAATATCTTCGTCGGTCAAATGGACTCCTAATTCTTGAGCGAGTTTCATGACTTTTTTGCGCTGGAGGTCGATCATTTCCTCAAGGGTTTTTTCGAATGGGTTCATGGTATTCATCTTCATGGCCTAAAATACTTATGGTTGATAATTTACCAGTGTATTCATTGCAAGTTAATCAACCATAGCGTCAATATCTAAAGAATTCAGTTTACTTTTTAAGGCAACCTTTTCATCATCACCGCGATACTGGCAAAAATATCTTTTTAGTTACTTCTGGTAAACAGGTTTTTTGGATAAGCAAGAAGGGGGCTATCATGACATATCCAAAAGAAGGTGTTTCTCCGCGGGTTTCCTATCGTATTGCGGAGGATTTTCAAAGAGTAGAGAAATCTCCAAAACTTGAAGCAGTACCCATTCCTTCTCCACAATCTTCTGTCCTTTACAGAGGCGGGCTTCTTTCGTTTCCGGAAGAGGAAGATCAATTTATTCCTCCCCAGCTTGTTTATGTGGACAAAGCTTCCTCCAAAGATGCTCTCTCAGATAATTCCATCTGGGGAAATCAAATTGATGCTTGGGATATTTTAGCCTGGACACTCTCTCTGGGAGCCGGTGTTGCCGCCGGCTTTTTGATTGATAAAGGTCTTCGAGAAGACAGCACTCCTTACTTGGCAACGGGAGAAGCTTTGGCAACATCCTCTTTTATGTGGGGAGTTTTTGAAGCTTCATTTCGGGGAAGCGGAATTCCTCATGATAAACGATGGTTGCGTTTTGGAATTGCAGCAGGAGCCGGAGTTGTGACGGGATTGGCAGTAAATTATGGGAGTATGAAATTTGATTTTGATGTAGCCAAACATCGTTACCAAGATGATGTAAACCCCTTTGTGGCGGTTTTTCAAAACAATCCTCAATTGATAAAAGTGATTCAACTAAAAATTCCGAACATTAAGTTTTTTCAAGCAACTTATAAAAATCCTACCAGTGAGTGGGGGCCATAAAGGGGGCAATATGGTAACTAAAAACAATGCTTTGAGTTTGGACTCGAGTCGTATTCCTGAAAATCCGTATGGACTACATTTTGAGAGAGTTTGGGAGCCCGAACGTTCTATTCCTGCTCCTCAATTTCAATATTCGGTTTCTTATTTTCAAAACCCAAATATTTCTTTGCTAAGATCTTCTTGGACTGGGATTCATTTTTCGCCGGAAACAAAAGCCACATTAGAATCTGTTGAAGCTTCTGAAAGCTTTGTAGAAAATCCTCCAAAATTAGAAGCTTCAAATAAAATCGATGGAACAGATGTGCTGGCTTGGATTTTGACGGCAGCAAGTTTGGGCGCAGGAATTTACTTAAGCCACAAAGGTTATGAAAAAGGTGACTCTAATTTCCTGGGCGTGGGAGCGGGACTCATGACCGCAGGTGCCACTTGGGCGAGTGCAGAAATTTTGAATAGAAGTTTGACGGGGGGAGAAAGGCCCGGGGGAAGAGGAAGTCTTTTGGCGATTTCTCTTACAGGAGGTTGCCTCATGGGAGTTTTTGCGAAGTATACGGCTCCTCCTGCATTGCTTTTACCCTCACAATTTTCGAGGGGAATTTTGCTGGATGGAAAAAATCCTGTAAGATCATACGGGCCTTAATTTAAACTTTTTGAAAAATAAGATCCGCAACTTCATAGCCACTTTTTACTGCACCTTCGATGGTTGCGGGAAGACCGGTATTTGTCCAATCTCCAGCCAGGAAAAGATTTGCAAGAGGCGTTTCATAAGAAGGCCTGAGTTTTGAAGATCCAATCCCAAAAGAGGGGGTAGCTTTTGTTTCTTTCAAGATGCGGTGGTGCAAAAGTTTTGCTTCTTTTGCCTTGGGAAAAGCTTTTCGAATATCTTCGAGACAAAGTTTTAGCAAATCCTCTGCGGGCATGTCTTTGAGTTTATGGGCACCACTGATGACAAGGGAGAGATAATTATTGTGATGAATAAACGGGTCCTGTCGCTCCTCACCCCCAATTTCGGCATCGCTCGCAGTAGCTCGCTGCTGGCGGAAATTGGGGGGCCCCCAGTCGCGCCACCCGTTTGACAAAGTTTTAACACTTTCACTAGTTAGAACTTTTCTCTTATTGAATACCCAATGGACGGGTGAGTCTAAAATTCCCACAAAAGTTTTATCTGTGATTTCTCGATCAAACCAGAGGTTTACTCCCAGAATGGGCGAATAGGGCATTTCTTTTAGAGCTTTGAAAAAGTTGCTTTCCTGGAGCTGAGAATCGAGAAGGGGAAAAAAAGCCTCGGCAGGGGAGCTGTTCAGGTAAAAGTCGGCCTGATATTCGGAGCCATCTTCCAGAATGATTTTTTCAATTTTTTGTGAAGAAGAAAAAAAATGTTTAACCCCTCGCCTTAAATGGATTTTTCCACCATGTTCTTCAATAAATTTTTGTGCGGCATTTGTATAAAGATCTGAAAGCCCCACCTTGGAAATTACCATCTTCGAATCTTCTTTTGTTTTGAGAAGGGCTTCTCTGAGGACCACGGCAAGCATTTGGGCGGAACTTATTTGCGGAGTTTCATTCAGTGTTGCCAAAATCAGGGGTTCCCAAAAATTCCGGATGCTTTCTTCGCTTTGTTGCCAAAGCGTCAGCCATTGTTCGCAAGTGATCGAATCCAGGCTTTCCAACTCACGGGGATTTAGTTTTTTAACGCCTGCCATCATTTTCATGAGAGACCACTTTTCAGAAGCATCCAGTGTTCTCAGGCGGAGAAGTCCGATTAACATGTGAAGAGGAGCGGGAAGATTCGGGCATTGCAGAGCATAGGTATTTCCTGCTTTGTCGACAAA
>CAYPXN010000063.1:0-7683 GCA_964414715.1 uncultured Pseudomonadota bacterium
CGTTTACTATGAATTTGTTCAATAATATATTCTTCAAAAGCTGAACGTGGATCGATGTTGATTGCGTAAAGATTTTCGGCAATACTGGTTTCCTGATAACCAATTTTTTTGATTCCAAACAGGGAAGCAATACGTTCGGCGGCATTGATTTCTGTAATCAGGGTTTTTTTGCCCTGTCGGGATGCAATTAAACCCAGGGCAGCTGCAATACTAGTTTTGCCCACCCCTCCTTTTCCGGAGACAACAATGAGTTTTCTATTGAGGAGTTCTTGGAGATTCATGACCTTTTATAGCAGCCGTATTTTTTAGACAGAAAAAGACAAAAAACCAGCTTCTGTTTTGTCGTACTATAAAATTTGCCGGATTGTGAAGGGCTATTTATTTGTCGTAATGACGAAGTTTGCGTTCAAGTTGGGCCACTTTCTTTCGGAAAGCCCTGATTTCCGATTTTAAAAATGCCACATTGGTAAGCTTGCCGACGGTTTTAAAGGTATCTTCAAGTTTTTTGGAAACTTCATCCACTCCTTGGTGGGACTTTGTGAAGAAATCTTTCACGTAAGAAGAACCGTCCCCGATTTCATCCTTGATTTTATCGATCACTTTTTCTGCTTCATCTCTTACATTAGAAATCGAAACATTTGACAGGGACTTCTGAACGAAGCTGGCAATTTGTTCGCCCCCGCTGGCAATGATGTCTTTCAATGCATTCAAAGGGAGAAGATTCTTTTTCTTTTTTCCTTCTTCCAGAATTATTTGGGTGAGTGTGACAGAAGTAAGGTCTTCATGGTTTTTGTTGTCGATGACAGACACATCTTCGCCGGCCTTGATGTATTTTGCGATATCATCCAGGGTTACATAGCAACTGTTTTGGGTGTCGTAGAGTTTGCGATTTTGATAGCGTTTGATGATACGGGGCTTTTTATCCTTGTCCATCGGTTCTATCCTTTTTTGTGTGAAGAATGTTTTCGTTTTGTGGGTAAACGGGATATTTTTGCTGTTTCGGAAGCGGGATGCTTGGGTTTTTCTTCTTCATCTTCCGAGATGTTCCGAATCACTTCATTTAAAATTACTTCCCCTTTTTTGAAGGCTTCTCTGAAAGGAGAATGTTGATCAATTAAGTTTGTATCGAGGGCAATCGTCGTTGCGGTACTCGCAATGGTTTGTGCCGCAAGCAAAAACTCTCGGGCAGCTTTTTTAAGATGCCCCTTGCTATCCTCTAAACCTTTCAAGGCTTGGGCGAGGATGAGAAGAGTAGTGGAAGAAGACTGACTCATGTTTAGTTTAATTTGGGAGGCTGACCGGATGAGTTTTTGTCATCCTCGTCTTCGTCTCCCTTTACGCCTTTTTTAAAGTTGCGAATTCCTTTTCCAAGGCCCGATCCAATTTCAGGAAGTTTTCCCACGCCGAAAATAATCAGAACAATGACTAAAATAATTGCTAATTCGCCGGCTCCGAGGCCACCAATGCCGAGTAGAGGGTGCGTCATAAAATTTCTCCAATATCCTTATGACGCAGAGTTATCACGGAGAAATCAGGCTGTCTATGGGAAAAATAGCTTTAATGGGGAGTATGTTGGCCGGTGAGAATGTTGGTATTTTGGCGCTCAGGGTCGATGATGTAAAAATAAATCAGAATACAGGCTACAGAAGAAATGGGTAACAATAATAGGTTGAACAGAATTAAAAAGACCGAAAACGGCTTGAAGTAGATGAGAGTCATGGCGCTGGGCCAGATGTAAGCAATGGGAACCAGTGCCTTTTTAAACTGCAAGGTGATGCCTGGACCCGGAGCATCTTTGGGGTAAAAAGGGTAAAGGACCAAGGCTTGGGCAAAAAGCACTTGGAGCCAGAATAGTCCCAAAAGGATTTTTTGGACGCCATTCAGCAGAGTCCAGTGACCCTGCCAGAGAAATAAAAGAGAAAGCAGAGCCCCTAACCAGTAAAAGCTTTTCATAACGGGACTATTGCGATTAAAGAAGAAACGTAACATTGTTAACTCTCACTTCAGTGGAAGTCCTATTGTTCTTGTAATGAGGATCAGCGTGTTTGAGCGAAACCTTGTAATATCCGAGTCGAGCGTCGGTCCGCCTCAGGCGGATTGGACCAGAGCGAGACGAGGATTTGGTGCCTCGCGAGTTCTGATCCGAATGAAAGAATAATAGGATTTCCACTTTATTCTACTATCTAGACTCTCTCGTCAAGATACATTAGATGTTTGTCATGTTGCCCGAAGTCCTTCAATACTTTCTCGATCAACGGGATAAAAAACACCCTTTCTGTCTGTATTCAGGAAGTAGAGAGGGGTATTCCTACGTAGGCTTTAATCCTCAGAGAATTTGCAGGGTTTATCCTCGTCATTTGGAAATAGACGGCAATAAAATACTTTTAAATAAAAACCAAAATCCTTTTGATTTATTGGAAGAGCTCTTTTCACCTCATTCTTCTATGGAGCAGGATTATTTTAAAGAAGGATGGCTGGGATTTTGGGCTTATGAGATGGCTTCTTTTGCTGATGAAAGCTTTCCAAAACGTGATTTGCCGGAAGATTTTTTGCTGGGCTGGTGGGGGTATTATCAGGATGTGAAACATTGGGAGGGGTCCTGCCCCTTCTCACTCCCAAAGTCGGCATCGCTCGAAAAACTCGTTGCGGGCAAACTTTGGGAGGCCCCCAGTCGAGTCACCCCTTCCTCCGAGAAGTTAAATTATTTTTTTTCTCTTTCCAAAATTCTTTCCTACATTGAAGCAGGGGATTGTTATCAGGTAAATTTTTCACAGCGTTTTGAGATGGATTGCCCCCCAGATTTTGATGCTCCCACAAAATTTTTGGATTTGCTTCAAAAACATCCGGCTCCTTTTACGGCTTATTTGGATTGCGGGGAGAAAAAAATAATTTCTCTTTCTCCTGAAGAGTTTTTATCCATTCACAAGGACAGGATTCACACTTCTCCCATTAAAGGAACCCGTCCGAGGGGACTTACAAAAGAAGAAGATGAGAGTTTGGTGAAAGATTTGGAAAATTCGGAAAAAGAAAAAGCAGAACTGTTGATGATTGTCGATTTGGAAAGAAATGATCTGGGTAAAGTGTGTGAAAGTGGAACGATTAAAGTAGATTCCCTGCGCAAGATTGAAACTTACGATTATGTGCATCATGCGGTGGCAGAAGTTGCAGGAAAAATCAAAAAAGGAGTTACGCCCTTGCAAGCGACTCGAGCCTTGTTTCCGGGAGGTTCCATTACGGGAGCTCCCAAGAGACGAGCCATGGAAATCATTCAGGAGTTAGAAACTGAAGCACGGGGAATTTATACGGGAACCATTGGCTTTTATGATGTGTCTGGTTTTACACGGCTGAATATTGCTATCCGGAGCATGGAAATCGAAAATGGAAAAATTCGGTTTGGCATGGGGGGTGGAATTGTGGCAGATAGTGAAGCAGAAAAAGAATATGAAGAGCTTTTTGTAAAGGCGAAGGTGTTTTTGGGTTAAAAACCAGGATGGAAACATTTCCTCAAAAACTTTATGATCCTGCTTGAGGTAGTGTGTTGGTTTTCTGAGACAGGTTTGCGGTGTAAAGTTTTTTTTGAAAATATTTCTATCCTGTTTGTGATTTATGTCTTTTATAATTTACCAAAATGAAAAATTTCTGGATGAAGACCGTGCTCACGTCAGTGTGGCGGATCGCGGTTTTTTGGTGGGTGAAGGTTTGTTTGAAACCTTGCGAGCCTACAATGGTCATGTCGTATTTGTGAAGGAACATATTTTGCGCTTGGCAGAAAGTGCAGAACAGTTGGAAATCAAATTGCCTGTTTCGCTGGAGAGGCTCCGCTTTCTCGTTTATCAGACCTTACAGTTAAATAAAATGCGAGATGCGGTGGTCAGAATTTATCTGACTACAGAAGGAAGCGGAATCGGAGATCTTGATTCGCCTCCTAAAAACATTAATTTGCTTATTTCCTGTAAGCCCGTTCCGGTTTTTCCTTCAAAATGTTATGATAAAGGAGTGGAAACTTGTTGGGTGAAAAGTGTGGTGGCTGAGCAGGGTTTGTTGTCTCGTCTGAAGTCCACCAGCTATCTTTGTCGTCTGCTTGCCCGCCGCGAAGCTCAAAAGAAAAAATGTTTTGAAGGTTTGATGCTCAATTCCAGGGGGCATGTGGTGGAAGGTTCCGGGAGTAATATTTTTATTGTAGAAGGAAATACCTTGCTAACTCCTCCTGCAGAAGAAGGCCTCCTTTTGGGAGTAACTCGTCAACAAGTGATTCATTTGGCTGAGAAAGAAGGTTTGGACATCGAAGAAAGATGTTTAAACCCTGAAGATGTTTTGTTAGCGGATGAAGTTTTTATTACCAGTACGCTCAAAGAGATTATGCCCGTTCTCAGTGTGGAAGGTAAAAAGATTAAAAATTCTCCGGGCCCAGTGACCCAAAAGCTTTTGGAAGTATATAGGGAGACCGTTCAATGGCATGTAGAGAGTGCCGAAGAACCTATCTAAAATGAACTATTCGCACCTATTGGTGCGATTTTATTTTTTTTCTGACGATTTTTCTGGCCTGGATGATCGAATCTACCAGTGAATTTTCCAGAGAAAGGTGTCCTGCAATGGCGGATGCGAGAGTGCATCCGGTTCCGTGGACATTTGAATTTTTGATCCGGGAATCCTCAAAAAAATAATTCATCTCTTGGCTGAATAAGATATCACAAGTTTTCTTCCCTTTTCCGTGACCATCTTTAAGGAGTATATTTTGAGCCCCCATCTTTAATAATCTTTCCCCGACCTTGAGTTTGTCTTGCTTGTTTCTGATTTTAATTCCTGAAAGTTTTTCAGCTTCGGAAAGATTGGGGGTGAGCAGATAAAGTGAGGGAAGAAATTTCAATAAAAGATCAAGTCCCTTATTGTCGATGAGTTTTGCTCCGGTGCTGGAAAGCAATACAGGATCTAGAATGACACGAGTACTTCTGCTTTTTTCCAGCCATGTGAAAAGAGTTTTGAGATGTTGTGAATTTCCGATCATGCCAATTTTTACAATTGAGTCATTGAGCCATTTTTCAACAGCACGGAGTTGGTCGGAAAAGTTTTTGGAAGAAACACTCTCATAGGAAATGAATTTTTTCTCGTTTTGTGCCGTCACAGAGGTTACGACACATTTAGCTTCCAATTCCAGGCCAAACAGTGTTCGCAAGTCTGCCTGAATTCCAGCTCCTCCGGAAGGGTCTGATCCGCCGATGATAATTAAATTGTTTTTCATGCCTCTTTATTGGCCTAAAGAGTGGAGTTCTTCCAGAATTTTTTCACGATGAATGAAATAAAATTGAAGGGTGGCCATGACCGTATAAACGCCATCATGTTCTCGCGCAATTGCAGGAAGGGTATCGAACATGAAAGTCCGAATCCCTGTACTGTTTCCCCTTTGGGCCGCAGTTTGGATGAAAAGTACGGCCCGAAGATAAAGTTTTCCAATTTCACTTTGAACACTGACGGGAGCAGGTGAAGTGACTTGGGTTCTGAATTTTTCAAAGTATGGATTGTGATTAAACAGTTCTGGCATACTTTCCGGGTTTACCACCAATGAGAAAGTGTTTAGAAATATTTGCAAATCTTCTGGAAGTCCCAACATTCTTCCAAACAAGGGATGATGAATCACAAGTGCTCGGGCAATTCCTTCGGTAACTTCCATGGCAAGTTCTGCAGATTGTTCTGTTTTGGAGACGGAATATTTTGCATAACTTTTAAAAACTTCCGACAGCATGGAAGTGATTTCACGGTAGGCGGGATTATCTTTGTCCATACCATTATCGAGCAGCACCCTTTCTGCCAATTGCTCTCTAAGGAGGTCGTGTTCCGGAAGTTTGAATAAAATATCACGATAGATGCTGGGACATTTTTTGGAAATTTCTTCCAGGATTTTTCTCCGCTCTTTTCTGTAAGCGGCAAGATAACGATGTGCAAATTGGTTGACCACCCAGGCATTGGGAGCTCCTGCCATAATCAGATTTGCGGCGCGATTGAGGAGCCTTCTGGTTTCAGCCCGAAAAGAATGATTGAAATTGAGTCCCATCATGGTGAGACGATGAAGATCAGGGCCCAGCATGCCGAGAAGGAAAAGTCCCATCCGGTGGGTGACAGTGTAGGGCCTAGCAGAAACGATATCGCCCCGCTCTTCCCGGCGGCCATTAAAAATAAACGGAGTGTGCGGTGCTTGTGCGGCCATTGCTGCGTAACTTTCTTCTGTGACAAGGCTTTCACGAATGACTCCATTGGGCTTGGCATGTTCAAAAAAAATAGGTGTGCTGTCTGGATCATGATCCATGAGGACAACTCGTGCATTGTCCAGTTTTGTATTCAGTTCATTCAACCCGAAGGCATGTACTTCAGGAAATTCTCCCGGAATATTCAAGGCAGTGGGAATGTTTTCGTTGGGGTCAAGGAGGGGATTTCCAAGAACATCCAGTTTTTCTAGGTTCAGGGTTTCCCGATTTTTCAGATAAAGTGCGGCCACTTTTTGATGTACTTGATGTAAAAATGCCCGCATTTCATCCCCATTCATTTCCGCATCAGAAGACATCTCCCAAATTCGGTCGGAGAGTGCGTTTGCATGTGTGGGATGACAAGCAAGTTTTAGGACCAGCACTGTAAAGACAGCATTTCTTTCACCAAAAAAACGTTTAAAATCTCTCTGGGTATTTTGCGTGGTATCGATGAGATGCGGGCTTTCGATGACTTCCTGGCAGGATGCTGCACACGTCATGGCGTTTTCCTGTAGGGCGGTTTTGAGATTTCTGTTTTCCAGAGTTCGAGCTCTTTTCAAAAGCCCCCAAGTATAGCTACGCAGGCTCACGTTTTGTGTGCCTAGTCTGGCCCAGTCATTGATGTGCCGTATTGCGGTTCCAAAAGGACTTGCCGGAAAATTTTTCCCCAATAAGAAACGGTAACCGCGGATTAGTCTTCGAAAAGTTTCCGGACATTCATCCCAGAATGCAATCTCTGCAGGATGAGTGATTCCCAGGGCATTTTTTTCAGCTTCGTCAAAAACCTTCTCTTCCATTTTTCCAAAATATTCCACTTCGGGAAAAGCTTTCGAAACTGTTTCGTATGCAGCTGTTTGCTGCTTTGGCTGGTTTTGCAGTACGTGTCCTGGATGACGAATTGCCCAGGTAGTCACAAAGGGAAGCGGCTGCTCAGGATGTTGCTGGAAAAGGTCGATAATTTCTGTGAACGCGGCATCACTCCAGGGATGGTCCAGCAGAATGTTTCTGCAGATTTCGGCGATTTCCTCATGAGAAGCCTGCATACGTTCCATTCCTTCCACCTGAAGTCGGAAGCGGTCGTAGGGATGCAGAGATCGGTAAACGTCCAATACAAGGTTTGTTACTTCTCTGACATCGTCTTGGCTAGTGCTGGCTCCCAGGAGTTCTGCAATATTTTGTAAGGCCTCTTTGCTTGAAGAATGCAGTGAGGGAGATAGGGTTAAGCGTCCCAGGAGCACTTGCAGATGCAGCAAGGTTCTTGCATCCGGATCTCCACGCCAAAGAGATTGTTCTGAAAGTGCGACAATTTCAGTTTCCTGAACGCGGGCAAGTTCAGGGAATTCTATGAAGAGGCTTTCTGAAATTATTCCAGTGAGAGTTATAGAAGGATTGGCAAGTACGGGAGAAGATTATTAGATGAAGATAGGAAGAGTAAAAGTATGAA
>CAYPXN010000064.1:0-2883 GCA_964414715.1 uncultured Pseudomonadota bacterium
CGGAGCTGTGAAGAGCTCACAGGCATCCAGGAGTTGAGCAATGCCACCAACTCTTCATGGGAAATCGCAAGATCAAAGGCCATTTCTTCCAGTTTGCCTTTATAGGCAACTTCCTCGCCTTCACGTGCAAATAAAATCTCTCTCAAACGCAAAGCTACCTGAAGCTCTAAGGCGATTTTTTCTTTTTCCGCTTTGCTGCTCGCTACCTCCATTTGAGCATCTGAATAGGCTCGTAGTTGATCTGAAGTAATCAAATAAAAGGGAGTGTCCGGAATTTGTTCGGTGGCAGTGGGAATTTCAATTGCAGGTGTTTGTTTCAGACGTATTTCATTTTGATTATTTGTTTCATATTCAAATTTTCCAAATCCTGCGGCCCCTGCTTCTTCAGTGGCTGGATTAATCACCCTTCCCTGTTTCCCACTCATGAATTTTGCATTAAGCCCTAAAATGCTCGCGTAAGTTGCTTGATTCTTCTCTCCCTTGTAGCGATCGAGAAGATAGATCATGCGTCTTCCTTCCAGCTCCAACACTTCCCCATCCAAATTTACTTCATCCAAAGTATAACGCTGAAAGCGTCCTGCTTCTTGTCCGATCACTTCTTCAGACAAACTTGCTCGAAGCCCCATCAGATTTTTTACTCCGCCTAAATCTTTTCCGATGTACCAAACTTTCGAGTTGATCACGTGCTCAATCACGCCCATTTGGAGATATTGACTTACCTTAGCACGAATTTCCGGGCTGGCATCTCCCGTAAGAACCACTACGATCCCATCCACCTTTCTTTCTACGCCACCCACATTTCTATCTTCATAGCGCAAACCTTCTTTGGTTTGATTTTTATCATAATAATCGTAAGAGGCTTTTTTACCCTGAAGACGGGCGCCCACAAGTTGTTCAAGTTTGGCCAAATCCGCAGCGCTTTTAGGATTTTCCACCACGGCAACTTCACGAACCCCTAAGCTCTTTTTCGGCTGACCTTCTTCATCGACCAATTCCACTCCATATTCCCGCATTTTATCACTTCGATCCGTCCGAAAATACATTTGATAAGAGCGTGCCAATTCTCTTGCATGATTAATATCCACTGCAAAACTTAAGGTGGGAGCCAGATATTCTTCACCGCTGTCAAGATTTATTCTGCGGATGCCATGAGCCTCCAAGGCCATCCAGGCCAAAGTGTCCCGCACTTCATTTCTCACCGTTTTCGCCAATTGTTCAGGATCAAAATCTCCTTTGGGAGTGGAAATACTCGTAAGGTCACAAGGCGTTCTCACTTCCACGACTCCTACCGGAGGAATAATTCCCAAACGATAAGCTTCACGACGGTTCAATTCATAAATCACATTGCTTTGCTTGCGTTGTTCCGAAGGAAGAGTTGCCGTAAATCCGATTTCATAAGATTTTGGGCTGAGTTTTTTGGTAATTTCCCGAACGTTCTGCCAAGTGGGAGAATCTGCAAGATGATATTCATCGAGAATAGTAAGCGCCACTCTTCCCGCAGTCCCTAAATGTTTTTTTAATTCCTTTTCGAATTTTTCGCGATTGCCTTCTCGCCCTGCTTTTTGAACTCCCACAATTAAAATATCTCCACTGTAGTCCGCAGAAGTTCCCATTATTTTTGTAACTTTTGGTTCCCGACCATATTTTTTATAAAAAGCTTTTTTGATTACAGCGGGAACACTCTCAAAATTCTGATCCTGAATATCCGTTCGGTCATTGAAAATAATAACCTTATCTCCTGTGCCGCCGGCCTTCTGAGCAAAATGAATAAATTCTTTCTCCATACCCAAGGCAATGGCCCCTGCCATCGCATGCGTTTTTCCACTTCCTGTGGGGCTTACAATTACACCTTCTCCACTTTCCCCTCTTTCCCTGGAAAAAGACCAATCCTGATCAAGAGCAGCCAGCATTTCCCATTGATGACGCCGAAGAGTAATTTCTCCCAACAATTTCCAGGCAGCTCGGGGCACGGCAGAAAGAACATCCCACACCCGCAAGTTTTTCAACGCTTCAATCGTTTCACCTTTCTTCCAAGGAACCCCGAAAGCAGCTTTTTGTTCCACACTCACCGGATCTGCACTCGATTCAGGTTTGGAAGGACGTGGTGGTCGAGGAGGTCTTTGAGGTTCAGAACCAGCATTTTCTCCTTCAGGTCGAGTTTTTGTTTTTGGAGGGGGCTGTTTAAAAAATTGGAAAAGATTTACCTTCGAAGGATCTCTTAATTCTTTGGCAACAAAAGCGGCTCTTTGCGCTTCATGAATTCGTGCTTCCAACCTTAAAGCCTGATCATGAAAATCTGCATGGTGTTCATCATTCTCTTGCAAGCCTTCATCACCCGTCCATCTTTTCTGTAACACATCATGACGAGCACGAATTTCATTCAAACCATTCAAATCATCGGGAAGTTCACGGCTCGATTCCTCTAATCTTCTCAGCAGGTCAGTCGTGGCTTCTACAGTGGGAGAAATTTTTACCTTAGATAAAATATCTAAAGTAGGAGTTGCAAACGCTGTCTGAAAATCATCCAGAACATTTCTTGTTTCCTGAGAATGTTGCAGTAATTCGATTTCAAGATCGAATCTTCTCTCTGCAATTTGCAAGCGAGATCCCGTAAGCATGCCCAAGAGAGATTGCCCCGCGCCCAGCTGAATGTTCGTCACCGCAGCTTTAGTGAGTCGATCCAGGTAAGTTCCTTCTTCCTCTCGCGTCCATCCGTAATGTGCAGAAGCCGCATGTCCAAATACCATCGCATGCGCAGAAGCAAATTCTCGCAAAATAAAATTCTGATGCGCAAAAGCATGACCCACAGACTTTAATGCTAAAATATCGACCGTCGTTCCTAAAAATCCCTGACGTTCAAAAACTTCTTCTCCACTTCCTTCT
>CAYPXN010000065.1:0-14896 GCA_964414715.1 uncultured Pseudomonadota bacterium
GGAATGATTTCAATGGGACTTCTTATTTCCCAACTTCAAGAAACCAAAAAAGAACTCCAGCAGAAGACGGAAGATCTCAAGCAATCCAACAAATCCTTGGAAGAATTCGCCTATATTGCCTCTCATGATCTTCAGGAACCCCTTTATATAATCACTGCTTTCTTGGATAAAATTCGAGACAAACATAAAGAGGGCCTCAAAAATGAAGTCCTCTTTTTAATCGACAGAATATACAATGCTGCACTCCGCATGACCCATCTCACCCAGGACCTTCTCAACTATGCGCGCATCAACACCCGAAAAAAATCTTTTGAAAAAGTTGACCTCAACACACTTCTCAAACAAATCCTGATTGATTTTGAACTGAGAATCAAGGAAACCCAGGCGGAAATCACCTTGGGAAATCTTCCCATCCTTTACGCAGACCCTCTCCAAATGTCTCAACTTTTTACCAATCTCCTCTCAAATGCTCTCAAATTCAAAAATGAAAACAAAATCCTGGAAGTCAGGCTTGATAGCAAAAAAACAAATGAAAAAAACATTGAAATAATCATTGAAGACAACGGAATCGGTTTTGAAAGGGAATATCAGGAAAAAATTTTTCAACCCTTTCAAAGATTACATCCGAAAAACGAATATGAAGGAAGCGGCATGGGACTGGCTATTTGCAAGAAAATTGTAGAAAGACATCAAGGTTCCATTCAGGCTTTCAGCACTCCCAACGAAGGAACAAAATTCATTATTCAACTTCCGACACTGCAAGAGTTTATATGAAAGCCAAACACTCTCAAAATCCCTTAATCCTTTTTGCCGAAGATGATGATGACCACTATTATATTGGCAAAATGGCACTCCTTGATACCCAACAAAATTTTGAAGTAAAACGGGTTGTGAATGGAGGAGAATTGATCGAATTATTAAAAAACGCTCCCCTTCTTCCCAGCCTGATTATTTTAGATTTAAATATGCCAAAAATAGATGGTCGGAAAGTATTGGAAATACTCCATAGCAATCATAAATGGAAAAAAATTCCGGTGGGAGTTCTCACCACTTCTCCCAACACGGACGACAAAACTCTCTGTTTACAAAAGGGCGTAAAACTTTATTTTCAAAAACCGAGCAATTATTCATCCTTGGTAAACATCATGAAAGAATTACTACAGCTCATTCCTCTTTCTGCTCAAGAAGCTTCTTGAGAGCCAGACGCGCTTCCCGTCTTTTTTTCCCTTCTTCAAAACGCCTTTTTGCTTCGGATGTATTCATTACCAATTCAGGCACCTGAACAGGTTTTTTATTATCATCCAAAGCCACAAAAGTAAGATAAGCACTTGAAGTATGACGACGCAAACCTGTTTTGGGATCTTCAGCTTCCACTCTCACCCCGATTTCCATCGAGGTTCGATCAACATAGTTTACAGAAACCTTGAGAATAACGATGTCTCCCAACAACACAGGCGAATAAAAATTCAGGGCATCCATGCTCGCTGTTACGGCCACAGAACGACAATGTCTCATCGCTACAATGGCTGCCCCTTTATCAATCCATTCCATAATACGGCCCCCGAAAATGGTTCCCATGGCATTAATATCGGGAGGAAGGACTAAATGTTGAAATTCGGCGGCAGATTCGGATACAGCTTTTCCTAGCATAGAGACTCCTTTTCTTTAATAAATAATTACATAATACTCAGAAAAGGAAAGTATTCTTTCAATTCGGATCCGAACTCGCAAGGCACCCAATCCTCGTCTCGTTCCGGTCCAAGGCTTCCCTGCACTCGACTCGGATGTTACAAGGTTTCGCTCAAACACGCGGATCCTCATTTCAAGAACACTTTCCTTCTCTGAGGATATTTTTGCGATTGAATCTCCCTCTCACTTTGAATAGAAAGGTGCATGACTCAAAAAGTGACTTTAGGCCTGATCCAAATGACCTGCGATGAAAAACCCGCAGTGAATTTGGAAAAAACCCTTCAAAAAATTCGCGAAGCCGCCCAAAAAGGGGCTCAAATTATTTCCACGCAAGAACTTTTTCCCTCTCGATACTTTTGCCAGGAAAATAACGACAAATATTTTGAATTGGCAGAAGCGGTTCCCGGCCCCACATCGGATGCGCTTTCAAAAATTGCAAAAGAATTGGGTGTAGTAATCGTTGCTTCTTTGTTTGAAAAAGCCCCCTCTTCACCCTCTCCCCTGGAGGGAGAGGGCCAGGGTGAGGGGGAAAAGTTCGAATACTTTAACACCGCCTGCGTTTTGGATGCAGATGGAAAGTTTTTGGGAAAATACCGCAAAGTTCATATCCCCGATGACTTGCCCAACCACTATTCCGAACTTTATTATTTTAAACCTGGCAACTTAGGTTTTCCTATTTTCAAAACAAAATTCGCCACGATCGGTGTACAAGTATGCTGGGATCAATGGTATCCTGAAGGCGCACGTTCTCTTGCTTTGCAAGGTGCCGATATTATTTTTTATCCCACCGCCATTGGTTGGCCGCGTGCACAACGCACAGAAGAAATTGGGCCCACCGAATACGATGCCTGGTTTACCATTCAACGTGCTCATGCAATTGCGAACACCGTCTTCGTGGCCGTAACAAATCGTACGGGCAGCGAAGATCATCTCAATTTTTGGGGAGGATCTTTCGTCGCGGATCCTTTGGGCCGCGTCCTTGCCAAAGCCTCTCACGATCATGAAGAAATTTTGATTTGCGAATGCAATTTTCCGGAAATTGAAAAAGTACGTAAAGACTGGCCCTTCCTCACGTGTAGAAGGCCTGAAGAATATAATCTTTAATTCAATCTTCTAATTCTTCATCATAAAAACTTTAAGGGGTTGTTTGATTGGAATCACATCTTCCGGTGTTATATCTACAGTCATCGTTGCAGTATTTCCACTTTGAGTTTGGACAGATTTGATGCGATTTCCATAGGAGTCATAAGTGGATTCTGACGTATTATCTACAGGAGAATCGAGATCTCCTGTACTATGCTTTTTTTGGTTCAAATGGTTACCATGATCGTCATTCACACTTTCTACAGATTGTGTAACCATACCTCCTTCACGAACTTTGCTTATCAAAATTGCTCCATTAGAATCATAGGTCGTTTCTTTCAATTGGGTACTCGGTGTACTGGTAAGGTCTTGTTGAATTTTTGAAGAAACTATATTGCCATAGACATCGAAAGAATTTTCTTGGATGCGATCTGGAGGGTTGTCCAGGTTACCTATACGAGTCTTAATCGTGAGCTGATTCCCTTTTGTATCGTAAGTCATTTCTCGAGATGTCTGGATGTTATCGCTTAAAGTTCCGTCATGCGATTTTTCAGTCAATAAATTTCCATTCGAGTCATAAGTCATTTCCACGGAAACCGTGGGAGTAGTATTCAGATCTCCATTCCCATGATCTTTTCTATAAATCATATTTCCATTAGCATCATAGATAGATTCAATCGATGAAGTAACAGGCATATTCACATCCCCATTGTCGTGGGAAAATTCGGTCAACAAATTTCCTTTGGCATCGTAGGCAAATTCCATTGAATTTATTATTGAAGAAGTAAAAGAATCATTCTGATGATATTTCACAACAAGCTTTCTGGAAGGCTCATCCCAAGAACTTTCGACCGCATATGAGTTACCACTATAATCATGCACTACCTTTTTTCGGGGAAGCTGATAAAAAATCCCGTCACAATTAAAATCCAAAGAAGGACTTTTGTTTTCCGAAATCTTGCTCTTCGGATTCACATAATAATGTTTATCATCACAATCGGTGTTATCTGCTACATAACCTTGAGGAGCAGAGCTTGCTTCCACAAATTTGGATGGATCCCCAAAACCATCCCCATCCGCATCAAGGAAAAAACGCTGGGAAGAAGCTTTACTTAAATTCGTATTATTCTGAGGCGTTGCAGAATCATCGCAGGAAGAATTGAAAGCTAAGACTGTAAAAATGAATGTAAAAGTCAAAAAACGGCTTCTATTATTTTGTGCCATTGCATATCCCCCTTATATCATTAATTTCTCGGTAATTGAGGTAGCAAAAGTTGTTCCAATAGCTATTTTTATTTATTGTTATGGCTTGTTAGTAATTTTAGAGGTCCACTGAATGCTTTTATGTCAATGAAATGACTTCCATAAAGGCAAATTATACCCCTTTCTTCAGTATTCTCGACTTGAACTTGCACATTTCAATGATTTTACCTAAAAGACTTCCACTATGGCACTTGATTACTACATGCCTCCCGAATGGGCACCCCACGAAGCCACTTGGATCACCTGGCCCAAGGATCCCATCACCTGGCCGGATCGGGTGGAAGCGGCTCGCGAATGCTATCTTCAAATGATGGCAGCCTTGAGTCCTCATGAAAAAGTAAATTTGTTGGTGGATGATGAAGAAACAAAACAAGATGTGCTGAAGCGTTTGGAAAAACACATCTCACATGGGCAGACACGGGGATCTGCCACTACGAATATCTACATTCATATAATTCCTACTGTGGATTCCTGGATTCGGGATTATGGGCCGATATTTGTCAAAAGTTCCCCCTCACCCCAACCCTCTCCCTCGAAGGGAGAGGGTGTCCGAAGGACGGGAGAGGGTGACATTGTCATGCTCGACTGGATCTTCAACGCCTGGGGAAATAAATACGAAAGTTTAAAAAAAGACGACGATATCCCTCAAAAAATTTCTCCCCTCCTTGATATTCCTGTCCTCCAACCGGGCATTGTGTTGGAAGGCGGATCCATCGACGTGAATGGAAAAGGAAGCCTTCTCACCACCAAACAATGTCTTCTCAACAAAAACCGTAATTCTCATCTTTCTCAAAAAGAAATTGAAGGATATTTAGCTAAATATCTGGGAGTAAAAAATATTTTATGGTTGGGAGATGGAATTGAGGGCGACGATACCGATGGACATATCGATGACATCACGCGCTTCGTGTTCGAAGATACGATTGTCACAGCCCTTGAAGAAGATCCCAAGGATGCCAACTACGAGCCTCTCCAAGAAAACCTCAAACTTCTCCAGTCCATGAAAGATCAAGACGGAAAACCCTTCAAAATAATCACCCTCCCCATGCCCGGCCGACTGGATCGCGACGACGGAAGCGGAAGACTTCCCGCCTCTTACGCAAACTTCTATATCGCCAACAAAGTAGTCCTTGTCCCTACCTACCGGCACAAAAATGACGAAAGGGCCTTGAATATTCTCCAAAAAGTGTTTAACGACCGAAAAGTGTTAGGAATTGAATGCAATGACTTGATTTACGGTATGGGTGCTATTCACTGCCTCACCCAACAACAACCTAAAACTTAAAAAAGGAATTCTTTAAGCTTATGGAGACATCGCCAAAAACCCCTTCTGATTTTATTCCTATTTCCCCTTCCTTAGAAAACACACTTGAAAGTTTTGGAATACCAGAACCTTCTCCTCTTATAAACAAACGAACTTTATTTATTTGCGCGATGGCCGTGATCGTTGCAATCGCCTCCGCGTTTGCAGGGCAAATCCTGGTCATGCTCATCGGTCTCATTACAAACATTTCCTTTTATGGAAAATTTTCCACTGCTTTCACTTCGCCTGCTGAAAACCACTTGGGTTTATGGGTTATTGCAATACCTGTTATTGGATCTTTCATTGTAGGACTCATGGCCCGTTATGGCTCTGCGGCTATCCGAGGCCATGGCATTCCCGAAGCCATGCAGCAAATCGCCTTTCATCAAAGTAAAATTTCCCCGCGCCTTACCTTTTGGAAACCTGTTTCAACCGCTATTGCTATTGGAACGGGAGGACCCTTTGGTGCAGAGGGCCCGATTATTGCCACAGGGGGAGCTTTGGGTTCCCTCTTGGGACAAATACTGCGCATCACCGATGATGAAAGAAAAATCCTGCTTGCTTCCGGTGCTGCAGCAGGCATGGCAGCAATTTTTTTAAGTCCGCTTTCCGCCGTTATTCTCGCAATCGAATTATTGCTCTTTGAATACAAACCCCGTTCGGTCATTCCCGTTGCACTCGCGAGCGCAACAGCTACCGGAATTAGCGCTCTTCTCAATGGTGGTGGGCCTGTTTTCGACATGCCTGCGATTAGCCAACCCCAACTCAAAACTCTACTTGCCTATATCTTGATTGGGGGCATCCTGGGATTTATTTCCGTTTTCATCACCAAGGCGGTTTACTATGTGGAAGAGCTTTTTGAAAAACTTCCCATCCACTGGATGTGGTGGCCAATGATTGGCGCAATTGCAGTCGGAGTCATCGGATACTTTGTCCCTCGAACATTGGGAGTTGGCTACAACAATATTGACGATGTTCTGTCAGGTTCTTTCACGGTACACGCTGTGGCAATTTTGGTTACCTTCAAATTTCTTTCCTGGCTCATTTCGCTCTCGAGTGGCACCTCGGGAGGAACGCTCGCTCCCTTATTTACGATCGGCGGAGGTATAGGATCCTTGTTAGGCAATTTACTTCAAAAAATCACTCCTCATTGGGGAGTAGACGTCCGCATCTCTGCTTTAGTGGGAATGGCGGCAATTTTTGCAGGGGCTTCTCGCGCCTTTTTGGCTTCCATCATGTTTGCCTTCGAAACAACACGCCAACCCATGGGACTGCTTCCCCTCCTGGCAGCCTGTAGCGCCGCTTACCTGATTTCCTGTTTATGCATGAAGCATTCCATCATGACCGAAAAACTTGCTCGAAGAGGAACTCCGATTTCAACAGAATATAGCGTCGACTTGCTGGGTCAGATGCAAGTCAAAGACTGGGCCACCCGTGAGGTGTTTATCCTTTCTTCAAAAGACAAACTTGAATCTGTCCGAAACAAAATTTCGGAATCAAAAACAAACACGCATCAAGGTTTTCCGGTCCTGGATGAAAAGAATCGCATAAAAGGGGTGGTCACTCTCAGGGATATTTTCAACGAAAAACATTCTCCTCAAGAAAACATTGAATCCATCCTACAAAAAAAGCCGATTGTGATTTTTGAAAACAACACGCTTCGTGAAGCCATTCACCAAATGGTCAGCCACCAAGTGGGACGTCTCGTGGTAGTCAATCGCGAAAATCCGCAACATATCACCGGCATTATTTCGCGCAGCGATATTCTTTCTGCTCACGAGCCTCAAATCCGGGCAGCTCAATCCAAAAAAAGCTTGATTGGATTCAATCTGCGTAACTTTATTATTAAAAAAAACTGCGCACATCCTTAAGCTGCCATTGATAATCTTAATTTGCAAAAAAGCATGACATTGAATTAAAAACCTAATAGTGATTTCAAATTGTTATAGAAATTAATCAAGAATGAACGATACTCCTCGCACTAAAACCTATATTCAACTTTCATTTTGGATAGCCGCAACTCTCGTAGGAGTTATTGCAGTCCTTTACGCTAAACTGATTGCTCTATTTCAATCTAAATATTTTTTTTATTACAACCTACACCCTTATCTGGTTTCAATATGTACCCCTTTTCTTTTTATGATTGCCACTTTTTGGGTTATTCAAATTGCCCCTCACGCCAAAGGCAGTGGAATACCTCAAGTGTTGGAAGCCATAGAGCTTGAAGGAAACAAGAAGTTCACTTCTTATGCAAGTGGCTTGGTATCTATCAAAACAGCAATTGTAAAAGTAATTTCTACCCTGTTTGGTATATTAGGGGGAGCTTCCATAGGAAGAGAAGGTCCTACAGTTCAATTGTCAGCATCGATATTTGCAATGATAAGCAAAATCACAAGACGCTACACCGTTCACCTAGATATCCGATCATACTATATTGCAGGGGGCGCTGCAGGCGTTGCGGCTGCGTTCAACACCCCTCTGGCAGGAATCACTTTTGCCCTTGAGGAAATGGCAGGAGATTTTTTTTCAAAGTTTAAAAGATCCGTCATGTTTAGCATTATCATTGCGGGTGTTGTGGCACAATTCCTTGTGGGCGATTATCTTTATTTTGGACATCCTGACATACCTTCTTTGTCCTTTAAAATTATACCTCAAGCCATCTTCATAGGAGTTTTTTGCGGCTTGTTGGGAGGAATTTTTTCACGCATACTGAGCCAAATTACCTTTGATATTTTACCAGAACATTGGGCCTTAAAATCCTTTATTTGTGGAATTGTTTGCGCTGCCATTACATTAATGTTTCACGGCAAGACTGCGGGCTCAGGCTATGAAGTGGTCCGAGAAATGATGGATAAGCCCAATGGTCAACTTCCCTTGCTGTTTGGATTCGGAAAGTTCGTCACTACGGTTTTGTCCTATCTTTCTGGAATGGCAGGAGGAATATTTTCTCCTTGCCTCTCCATCGGCGCAGGGCTTGGCTATATACTTGGGAAACTTTCCTATTTCATGAACCTAAAAGTTTGTGCCCTCATTGGGATGGTGGCTTTCTTTTCTGGTGTTGTACAAGCTCCCCTTACTGCAGTGATGATTGTGATGGAAATGACAGACGAGCACAGCTTCATATTACCGTTTATGTTAGCAGCAATTATTGCTCAAAGCGTAAGCAAATTACTGATGCCCACTCCTCTTTATCACTACCTTGCCTTCAAAAATAAGAAAATCGTATAGACAAAATTTTCGTATACACTTTAACGAAAGTCATGCGTAAAAAATTAAAGTAATAAAATAGCTTTTTGCCTGTAATTTACCTTGCCACTCAAGGGTTAAGCCGGCATATTTAGGAAGAATTTTTCTATTTTTTCACAAACAAAAGGATTTACGCATGAAACTTCGAAGTAAACTTTGGATCTTCGCTTTTCTTTTTCTCGCCACTTTCGCCGCCTGCAAAAACAACAAAAATGTAATTCCGATCGGTGAATATGGATCTCTCACAGGTGGAACCGCCACCTTTGGCCAATCCACCCATAAAGGCATCATGCTCGCCACTGATGAAATCAATTCACAAGGTGGGCTCCTTGGAAAACAGATTGAAGTACTTACGGAAGACGACCAAAGCAAACCCGAAGAAGCAAAAACTGCGGTCATCAAACTTCTCAAACAAAATGGAGTCATCGCTTTATTGGGTGAAGTTGCTTCTTCCCGTAGCCTTGCGGCTGCTCCGGAAGCACAGCGCGCCAAAGTACCCATGATTTCCCCCGCATCGACGAATCCGAAAGTCACCGAAGTGGGTGATTATATTTTTCGAGCCTGCTTCGTAGATACCTTCCAAGGTTCTTCGATGGCAAAATTTGCTTACAATAATCTCAAACTTCGTAATGTGGCCATCCTGAAAGATATCAAGAATGATTACTCGGTAGGCCTTGCCGATTTTTTTGAAAAAACTTTCAAACAGTTAGGTGGAAATATTGTTGCCGTTGAATCTTATTCCGAAGGTGACATCGAATTTCGAGCCCAACTCACTGCGATTAAAGCTAAAAACCCCGATGGAATTTATGTTCCCGGGTATTATACCGAAGTTGGCTTGATTGCTCGCCAAGAAAAGGAATTAGGACTCAACGTTCCTCTTTTGGGTGGAGATGGTTGGGACTCCCCCAAAACCATTGAAATTGGTGGATCTGCCGTCAATGGTTCCTATTTCACAAATCATTATGCAGAAGATGACCCCAATCCTGTCATTCAAAGTTTCATTGAAAAATTCAAAAAGAAATACGGAATCGTGCCCGACGCCATGGCAGTACTGGGTTATGATGCCGCTAATATCTTATACAACGCCATCAAACAGGCGAACTCGGCAGATCCTTCCAAAATTCGTGATGCCATTGCCCAAACCAAAGATTTTCCCGGAGTTTCAGGATCTATTAGCATGGATAAAAATCGCAATGCCGAAAAAAGCATTGTGGTTTTGACAATAGAGAATGGAAAGATAAAGTTTAAAGAAAAAATTAATCCGTAGACTTCGTCATTGCGAGCCCGCCTGAGGTGGGCGTGGCAATCCCGATAGTGCACTCGCTGGATCGCCGCGCTACGCTCGCGATGACACATAATTGACATGACCGAATTTCTTCAACAACTCATCAACGGACTGGCCTGGGGTTCTATCTACGCCCTCATCGCCTTGGGTTATACCATGGTTTATGGAGTTTTGCGTCTTATCAACTTTGCCCATGGCGATGTGTATATGATTGGCGCAATGATGGGCTATTATGTAGCAAAGTTTGTCACCCATTCCTCCTCCGCCTTGGGTTTTACAGCCGTTTTCCTTACATCGATGATCATTTGTGGACTTCTGGGTTTTGTGATCGAAAAACTAGCTTACAAGCCTTTAAGAAACGCTCCCAAACTTTCGGCTCTCATCACTGCAATTGGAGTTTCACTTTTTTTGGAGTACGGCGGACAACTTCTTTTCGGAGCAGATCCCAAGTTTTTCCCCCAACTCATTCAAACAAAAGAAGTGATAAAGTTTCATGGCGTAGTCATCAATAATATTCAAATCATCATATTTTCTGTCAGCCTGGGCCTGATGGGAATTCTTCGCTACATCGTCATGAGTACTCAAATCGGAAAAGCCATGCGTGCGGTTTCTTTTTCTCACACTGCCAGTCAGTTTGTGGGGATTAATGTGGGGGCCATCATCAGTGCCACTTTCATTTTAGGTTCTTCGCTTGCAGGTGCTGCAGGAGTGTTGGTGGGGCTCTCAAATCCCAAAATTGATCCCCTCATGGGAATCATGCCTGGCCTCAAAGCCTTTGTCGCTGCAGTTTTAGGAGGCATTGGCAATATTCCTGGCGCACTCATTGGAGGAATTTTAATGGGTGTCGCTGAAACCATGGTGGTAGGTTATATTTCTTCCACTTACCGCGATGCCTTGGCTTTTATTTTATTAATTGTGATTCTCCTCGTAAAACCCACCGGTCTTTTCGGAAAAGCGGTGACGGAGAAGGTGTGAAAATGTGAGTCATTGCGAGCCCGCAGGGCGTGGCAATCCCGCGAGTACAACTCTATACGGGATCGCCACGTCGCTACGCTCCTCGCGATGACATACAAAATGACAAAACTTTTTAAAATATTTGCTTCGCTTCTTGTCTTGATGGGCTTGAATTATCTTTTCAATAACCAAATCAATCCTTACGTCACTCAAATTACCTGCTTGATCGGTATCAACATGGTAATGGCCTTGAGTTTGAATTTAATCAGCGGACAAACCGGCCAGTTTTCTTTGGGTCATGCCGGATTCATGGCTATTGGCGCTTATACTTCAGCTGCCGTCAGCGTACTTGCCGCACCTTTTCTTTCTTCCCTCTTTCCTCTTCCCCCTGCGATTCAACAAACTCTCATATTCCTTATTGCACTCCTTGCAGGAGGCCTCCTGTCAGCGTTTGCGGGAATTCTAGTCGGATTCCCCACACTCCGCCTCCGAGGAGATTATCTTGCCATTGCCACTCTGGGTTTTGGTGAAATCGTGCGAGTAATTATTTTAAACATTAATGCTTTGGGAGCTGCTCGAGGCATGGGAGACATTCCGCAAGACGCAAACTTTTTCTGGATCTACTTCTTTGTACTCGTCACCCTTTTTACTATTTCAAATTTAATTTCCTCTCCCAAAGGCAAGGCACTACTTGCGATTCGTGAAGATGAAATTGCTGCGGAGTCTGTCGGAATTAATATCGCAAAATACAAAATTATTTCTTTTACCATCGGTGCTTTCTTTGCGGGTATTGGAGGCGGGCTTTTTGCACATTTAAACACCTATTTAAATCCAAGCTCCTTCAACTTTTTAAAATCAGTGGAATATGTTGTGATGATTGTATTGGGCGGCATGGGATCTCTCACAGGAACTTTGATTGCAGCCACTGTCCTTACCCTTCTACCTGAGCTTTTGCGTGCCGCAAGCGAATGGAGAATGGTGATTTACTCTTTGCTATTGATTGTAATGATGATTTGGAGACCTCAAGGAATTTTAGGAAACAAAGAATGGAAATGGATAAGAAAAACATAAACCTTATTGTCCCCTCTTAAGATAAGAGGGGGCGGATCTGCCGAAGGCAGACGGGGGCGTTATGATAAATTGCACTCACTAGTCACAACTCCTCCCAACCTCCTCTTAATCTTAAGAGGAGGAGTAAAAAATATGAGTCTTTTAGAAATTAAAAACTGTTCCGTCTCTTTTGGAGGCATTAAAGCCCTAACGAGTTTTAATACTCAATTGGGAGAAGCGGAACTTTTGGGAATCATCGGACCCAATGGTGCCGGCAAAACGACGCTTTTCAATCTTCTGACAGGCGTCTACTCTCCCACTGAAGGAGAAATCAAATTCAAAAACGAATCCATTCAGGGAAAAAAATTATACGAAATCAATCAACGAGGCATCGCGAGAACTTTTCAAAATATCCGCCTCTTTCAAAATCTAAAAGTCGAAGACAACGTCATTCTTGCTTATCACAATCAAATTAAAGCTTCTTTTTTATCTTCTTCCCTTCATTTTCCCAGCATGCATCAGGAAGAAAAAGAACTGAGCAAAAAAGCTTTCGACTTGCTCGAAATGTTTGGTTTGCTCGATCAGCGACTTGAACTCGCAAAGAATCTTCCTTACGGAGATCAGCGTCGTTTAGAAATTGTAAGAGCGCTGGCAACTTCTCCCAAGCTTTTACTTCTCGACGAACCGGCAGCAGGTATGAATCCCACTGAAAAAAATGAACTCATCAAACTCATTCGCGATATTCAAAAAGAATTTAACTTAGCGATCATTTTGATTGAACACGACATGCATGTGGTGATGAACTTGTGCCCGCGTTTGATTGTGCTCAATTACGGTGTAATGTTGGCAGAAGGAACGCCCGATCAAATTAGAAATAATCCGAAAGTCATTGAAGCTTATTTGGGAGAAAAAAAAGCAGCGCCACAGGCGCGTTGAGGGGGAGGCTCTCCGCCTAGGCGGACCCGTGGAGGGGGCGACGTGAGCCCCTAAAACAGCTGCATATTTAGGAGAAAAAAGCTCGAAATCATCATGAAAATTATAGTAAAATAAACAAGCTATGGAAAAGAATCTGAAAATTTTTAAATCTGCCTCTGAAGCTGAAAAGTCTGAAAAAAAATATTACCTCAATCTTTCTCCAGAACAAAGACTCAATATTGCAGAACAATTAAGAAAAGAGTATCAAAGGATACGCTATGGAAGCCAACAAAGATTTCGAAGAGTTTTTCACATTACTCAACAAACATAAGGTGAGCTTTGTCGTGGTGGGAGGTTATGCCGTTATCTTTCATGGTCATCCACGTTTTACAGGAGATATTGATATTTTCTATCGTCCTGAAGCAAAAAATGTGGAAGCTTTACTTGCAGCTCTCAAGGAATTTGGCTTTGACTTTCCGGAGCTCACTGCCCCAGAACTAAAAAAAGAAGGGCAAGTTGTACAGCTTGGACAGCCCCCCAATCGTATCGATCTTATCAATCAGATCACCAATGTTGAATTCGACTCTGTTTGGAAAAACAAAATAGCAGGCTCTTATGGAAAAGAAGCCATTTTTTTCATTCATCTTGATGATCTGTTGAAAAACAAAAAATCACTTGCTCGTCCAAAAGATATGCAAGATATCGATTTTTTCGAAAAAAAATAAGCCCCAATGCTTCTCGAAATTAAAAATTTACACGTTCATTACGGCGCCATTCATGCTCTCAAAGGCATTTCTCTCGAAGTGAATGCCGGAGAAATTGTGACGCTCATCGGATCAAACGGAGCGGGCAAAAGCACACTCCTTCGTGCACTCTCTGGTATTATCAAAGCAAGTAAAGGTGAAATTCTGTACGATTCCATTGCGCACGGAAGAATTTCCATCGAAAAAATTCCTTCGCATGAAATTGTGAAGAAAGGAATTGCCCAAGTTCCGGAAGGACGACAAATCTTTGCCAACTTGACGGTGAAAGAAAATTTAGAGTTGGGATCTTATTCTCGCCACGATATCGGAAATTCTATTCAAGGCGAACTCGATGAAATCTTTACTTTGTTTCCCCGCCTGAAAGAACGCCTGAAGCAAAATGCAGGCACTTTGTCCGGCGGAGAACAGCAAATGCTCGCGATTGGCCGCGCCCTCATGGCAAAACCGCATCTCCTTTTACTCGACGAACCTTCTTTGGGTATTGCTCCCGCTCTTACCCAACAAATTTTTGAAACACTCAGAGAGATCAATAAAAAAGGGGTTACACTTCTTCTTGTTGAGCAAGATGCTTTTCTTGCGCTGGAAACCGCCCACCGTGCTTACGTACTCGAAACCGGAAAAATCACCCTCTCCGGAAATGCAAAAGATTTGTTAAGCAATCCCGAAGTCAAAAAAGCTTATCTGGGGCAATGAGTTCAGACACCTTTCGTCAATTAATACGATGGACTCTTGCTCTTTTTAAAACCGGCAACAAGAGCATGAATGCAAGGATCCACAAGCCCTTAAGATCTGCCACAGCACCCTGATGCAATGAACATCCGGTTCCACTCAAGTTACCTGCGTTTGCCACTGCACTCGCAAGAGCAGAGGCTGTCGCTGTTCCCGCCTGATTGGTCAAAGCTCCATTCAAGGTTAAAGTGCCTTCTGCGGTTACTTTGCTGGTAACACTCAAGGTAATGGATGAGTTTGCGGCAAAAGTTCCTATATTACAAACTCCGCTCACACCTGATCCGGTACAAGTAAGACCTTCCGAACTTCCTCGTAATGCTGAAACAGAAGCACTTGCGGATCCGCCCGACTGAAATTCCTGATTGTTTGAAAGCTGTAGATTGAGCACGGTGTTCTCCGAATCACAACTTGCCGTGTTACTCATCGTGAGATGCCATTGGATATTGTCTCCCACCGTAATCTGACCCGAAGGAGCCGTGATAGTCATCGAAAACACGGGAGTACAAGCAGAGTTTGAAGTTTTGCCAGTTAGAGGAATTTGTATAGTCGGATAAGTCTCATAATCGGAAGTAATTGTTAAAGTGTCAGAAATACTTCCCGTGTCTGCAGCAGGAT
>CAYPXN010000066.1:0-25844 GCA_964414715.1 uncultured Pseudomonadota bacterium
TGTGAATACATCGATACGAAAGTTATCGATTCCCGTCTTTCCAAAGAAGGGGACATCATACGTCGTCGCCGCGAATGCGATCAGTGTCAAAAAAGATTTACCACCTATGAACGTGTCGAAGAAACGCTTCCCCTGGTCGTGAAAAAGGATGGAAGACGCGAACCTTTTGATCGTAACAAACTTGCGAGTGGTTTGTTGAAGGCTTGCGAAAAACGACCTGTATCCGTGGATCAAATTCAAAAAACTGTCGATCGAATTGAAAGTCACCTGATTGAAAAAAGCGAAAAAGAAATTCCTTCTTCTGTTTTGGGAGAAGAGGTGATGAACGAATTAAAAACTTTGGATGATGTGGCGTATGTGCGTTTTGCATCTGTTTATCGATCTTTTAAAGATATTGGTGAGTTTGTAGATCTCATCAAAGATCACGAGAAAACATCCTCATGAAATCAAAATTTAACGAACAAGACCTGGCTTTTATGGAACGTGCGGTACAGTTGGCACGCAAGGCTCAACGTGTGTCTCCCAATCCTCGGGTGGGTGCAGTTATTGTAAAAAATGGGATGATTTTGGCAGAGGCTTTTCATCAGGGTCCTGGAAAGCCCCATGCAGAGGCCGCTGCTTTGATGAAACTCAAAGGAAAAGCAAAGGGTGCAACTTTATATGTAACGCTAGAGCCTTGCTGTCATACAGAGAAGAGAACACCTCCTTGTTTGGATGCAGTGCTAAAAAGTGGTGTGAAACGCGTCGTGATTGGCATGAAAGATCCGAATCCCAAAGTAAATGGAAAAGCCATTCAGATTCTCAGGAAAAATAAAATCAAGGTGGAAGTGGGTTGTTTGGAAGAAGAGTGTATTTTACTGATTCGTGCTTATCATAAATGGATTTTGACTAAACTTCCTTGGATCATTCTCAAGTCTGGTATTACTCTTGACGGAAAAATTGCGACCCATCTGGGCGAATCCCAATGGATTACGGGTGAAAGTGCTCGAAAGAGAATTCATGAAATTCGCGCGGTGGTGGATGCAGTGGTGGTGGGTTATAATACGATTTTACAAGACGATCCTCAGCTCACGGTACGCATGACAAAGGGTGTAAATCCTACAAGAGTGATTTTGGACTCACATCTAAGATTGCCATTGATTGCGAGAGTTTTTCAAAATGCTGATAAAATTCCTACTTACCTGGCCTGTTTGGAGAGTGAAAAAGATAATATCAAAGTAAAACAACTTGAAGAAAAAGGTCTCCGGTTTTTGTGGTGTACCACGAACTTGCAGGGAAGGGTGAATCTAGGTGATTTGTTTTCTCAGCTGGGTCGCATGCAATTCACTCGAATATTGGTAGAAGGCGGGGCTGCACTGGCTTCTAATTTGGTAGAACAAGGTCATGTGGATGAACTGTTGCTTTTTGTCGCTCCGAAACTCTTAGGTGGTAAAGGAATTGATCTTTTCAGCGAGTTACACGTCGATAAACTTGCTGATGCCCCTCAATTTGAAATCTCCGAAGTCATGCCTTACGGAGAAGATTTGATGTTGCGATTGTTTCCCATCCCGTAATTTTAAACATTTCCCCAAGCCTCTCCTGAGAGGGTGCCCTGAGTAAAACAAAGGCTGGGTGATGTCTGCTCTTGACGTTGGATTCCTCCCTCGTTAAGACTCTTTTCAACTATGTTTACAGGTATTATTGAAGGTAAAGGAAAAGTCGAAACGATTGAAAAACAGAAGTCTTCTTTAAGACTCTGGATCGAAGTCCCTTTTTCTTTGTCAAAAGATAAACTCGGAGATTCGATTGCGGTAAATGGTTGTTGTCTGACGATTACCGGAAAAAAAGGAAAAAAATTTGCAGCGGATGTTTCTCCGGAAACTCTTGCGCGAACGAGTCTTGGTTTTTTGAAAAAAGGGAGCTGGGTAAATCTTGAAAGAGCTCTAAAATTTGGGGACCGCTTGGGAGGGCATATTGTGCAGGGACATGTGGATGCTTTGGCCAAGCTCATTTCCAAGAAAGAACTGCGTTCGCGAGGTAAAAAATACCTGATTTTGACTTTTGAAATAGCCCGCAACCTTCGGCCTTATCTGGTCGAGAAAGGCTCTGTTACCCTGGATGGCATTAGCTTGACTGTCAATAAAATCCAGGCGAGATCTTTCTCAGTTTGCATCATTCCTCACACTCAGGATCTCACCACTTTGACAGCCAAGAAATCGGGTGATATCGTGAATATTGAAGTCGATATTTTAGCGAAATATTTGGAGTCGTTATTTAAAAAGTAGGGGCGCAGCATGCTGCGCCTGTACAAGAGAATATTTATGAGTCCCCAAAAAAACCCCCATGAAGAGCTCATTGCTCTGAATAAAAGCGTAAAAGCTGTCGAAGCGGCCTTGGAAGATTTTCGCCAGGGTAAACAGATCATCTTGGTAGACGATGAAGATCGTGAGAACGAAGGCGATCTGACCATGGCAGCGGAGAAAGTGACCCCCGAAGCCATCAATTTTATGGCAAAAGAGGGAAGGGGATTGATTTGTCTTACGCTCACAGAAGATAAAGTGCGTGAGCTGGACTTACCTTTGATGGTGGAACAGGGAAATAACGATTCTCCTTTTGGCACCGGTTTTACGGTGTCGATCGATGCCCGTGATGGAATTAGTACCGGTATTTCTGCAGCCGATCGTGCACTGACAATTCAAATTGCAATTAAGGATGATGCAAAGCCGAATGAGTTGGTTCGTCCAGGACATATTTTTCCTCTCCGAGCAATGAATGGGGGCGTGTTGGTAAGAACCGGGCAAACCGAAGGTTCTGTGGATCTTGCGCGCTGGGCAGGTTTGAAACCCGCCGGGATTATTTGCGAGATCATGAATGACGATGGAAGCATGGCACGCATGCCGGATCTCGAAGTGTTTGCCAAAAAACATGATCTGAAAATTGTTTCGGTGGCGGATATCATTCGCTATCGAATGAGAAATGAATCTTTGGTGAAGCGTGCCTCTGAAGCGGAACTTCCCACCGAGTTTGGAAATTTCAAAATTTTGGTTTTTGATAATGCGATTGATAATCGTCATCATGTTGCCCTGATCAAGGGAGATATTAAACCGGGTGATGAAGTCTTGGTAAGAGTTCATTCTGAATGTTTAACCGGAGATAGTTTTGCTTCCTTGCGTTGTGATTGTGGCCCTCAGCTGCACCGTGCAATGGAGATGATCGAAAAAGAAGGCAAGGGAGTGATTCTTTATATTCGTCAGGAAGGACGCGGAATTGGTTTGATGAATAAGATTAAAGCTTATCATTTACAACAAGAAGGCTTGGACACAGTAGAGGCGAATGAAAAGTTGGGATTTAAAACTGATCTTCGTGGTTATGGAATTGGAGCACAGATATTGGCAAGTTTGGGATTGAAAAAAATCAGACTCATGACAAACAATCCTAAAAAAATTGTAGGCCTCGAAGGTTATGGTTTGGAAATTGTGGATCGTGTTCCGATTGAAATGGATCCAAACCAATCCAACGAAGCTTATTTAAAAGCGAAGAAAGATAAGATGGGTCATTTGTTGAAGAAAGTTTGAATAAAAGGGTGTCATCACGATCCGCCGAAGGCGGAGTGGTGATCCAGTGAGTGCACTATCGGGATTGCCACGCCCTGCTTCCCAGGACTCGCAATGACAAGCTCTTATGAATATTGAAAAGTCATCAAGTTTGAAAAATTTAAAACTCCAAGGCGTTCGTGTGGGAGTGGTCTGGGCACGTTTCAATGAAAAAATTACAGGATCTTTGCTGGAAGGAAGTCGACGTGCTTTGTTGGAATCGGGTTTGAAAGAAAGCGAAATTGATATTTTTGATGTCCCCGGTGCTTTTGAAATTCCCTTGATGGCTCAGAGTTTGGCCCAATCCAAAAAATATGCGGGAATTATTTGTTTGGGGGCGGTGATTCGGGGAGATACCCCGCATTTTGATTATGTGTGCAAAGCCGCGACGGAAGGAATTCTCGAGGCGCAACTCAAAACGGGAATTCCGATGGCCTTTGGAGTTCTTACTTTGAATACGATGGAGCAGGCCATTCAAAGATCGGGTCCTGGAAATGATAATAAGGGTTTCGAAGCGGGACAAGTTGTGGTAGAAATGATATTACAATTGGAAAAAGTAAAAGCTATTTGAAAATTTTGTAAATCTTATCAATACTTGAATAAAATATTATGGGTAATCGCAGAAAGAGTCGTGAAGCCGCACTTCAGATTCTTTATAAAATTGATCTTTCAAAGATGGAACCTCGTGATGCCATGAAAGTTTTTTGGCAGCATTATCCTCCTGAGGATGATGTCGAGGAATTTAGCAACCAGATTGTGGAAGGTGTTATTCGAAATCGTTCTGAGATTGATCGTTTGATTGAATTGCATTCCACCCATTGGAAACTTTCACGCATGGCTTACGTCGATCGAAATATTCTCCGAATGGCGGTTTATGAGTTGTTGTATTGTCATGATATTCCTCATTCGGTTACTTTGAATGAAGCAATTGAAGTGGCAAAAAAATTTGGCACAGAAGAATCCGGTGCTTTTATTAACGGTGTGTTAGATAATATTGCGAAAGAACTAAAACCTTGATTGAGCTTACACTCACAAGTCGATCTATTGATGAAATCCCTGCACAGCTGGCCCTTGTGACCACTTTCGAGGATGTTCGTCCTTTGAAAGGTTCTGCAGGTTTGGTGGATTGGCGTTTGAATGGAAAACTTTCCCGCTTTTTTATCCAAAACAAAATGAAGGGGTCCAAGGGTGAAGCGCTCTTGATGCCTGCACGAGGTCGGATTGATTCCACGGAGTTGTTGGTTTTGGGAATGGGACCTCGCACTGCAATTCACGAAGCAGATACTCCCCAAGTAATTAATAGTATTGTTGAAAAACTTTTGATGAAACGATCCAACTCATTTTGTTTGTCGGTTTCTGATCTTATTCCGGGAATGTTTGAGTGGAGAAATGCAGTTCGTTTGTTCATGTCGATGATTTCCGGAAGAGGAGAAGATATGTCGGTCACTCTTGTGGAAGATCGTGCATATATAGAAGATGCGAAAAAACGTCATATGGACTTTGCTTTTGACGTAAAAGTAAATTACGAGTTGGATTAAAAAAGGAAGTCATCACGATCCGCCGAAGGCGGAGTGGTGATCCCGTGAGAGCACTCGGGGGATTGCTTCGTCGTCCCGCAAAGCGGGGCTCCTCGCAATGACTTCCCTGTTATAAATCATGTCTTCATCTATCGTTTCTGCCCAAAATCTTGTCAAAAAATTTTCAGATTTTACCGCCGTGGATCATATCCATTTTGAAATCCAGGAAGGGGAGTGCTTTGGTTTTTTGGGTCCCAACGGTGCCGGAAAAACTTCCACCATGAAAATGATTTATTGCTTCAGTGCGGTGACAGAAGGTGATTTGCAAGTGATGGGACGTGATGTAAAAAAAGAGGCAGTATCTATTAAGCGTCATTTGGGAGTGGTACCCCAGGAGGATAGCCTGGATCCTGACTTATCCGTTATCGATAATTTAATTATTTACGCGAATTATTTTGATATTCCAAAAAAGAAAGCAAAACTTCGGGCCGAAGAGCTGCTTCATTTCTTACAGATTCATGAAAAAAAAGATGAAAAAGTTCCGAAGTTATCTGGTGGAATGAAGCGTCGTTTGGTGATTGCCCGTGCCTTGATGAACAATCCTCGCTTACTCGTTTTGGATGAACCCACCACAGGGCTTGATCCTCAGGCGCGCCTGCTTATTTGGAACAAGCTTCGTAGCCTCAAAAAAGAGGGAGTGAGTATGATTCTTACCACACACTATATGGATGAGGCTGCCCAGCTTTGCGATCGTTTGGTGATCATGGATCATGGAAAAATTCTTGCTCTGGGAAAACCTGCGGATCTGGTGCGTGAACATGTGGGGAAAGAGGTTTATGAGGTGAGGGGAAGTCATGAAGCTTTGGAACCTCTTCAGAAAAAATATCGACAGCGAGGTTTTGATGCGGAATGTTTTGGAGATAGTTTATATTTGTTTGTTCGGGATGGAATGACATCGAGTGAAGAGTTGTTTCACGAATTAAAGGATTTTGATTTTCATCGTCGGATGGCAAGTTTGGAAGATGTGTTTTTGAAGGTGTCGGGAAGGGAGCTAAGAGAGTGAGACGTAAGAAGTGAGTAAAAAAACAACTCAATAAATACTTCTTACTTTTAACCTCTCACTTCTTAAGGGGTATATGTTTAAAGTCTGGTACAGAGATTTTTTTGTGTGGTCGCATTATTTCGGGGCTTCCCTGGTTGGAAATCTGGGTGAGCCTTTGTTGTATCTGTTTGCCTTGGGATATGGAGTCGGGAAGTATATCACGAATATTGAGGGGATGAGTTATTCTGAATTTATTGCGCCTGCCTTGGTGGTCGCTTCGGTGATGAATAGTTCCACTTTTGAAACGACTTATTCTTCTTACACTCGTATGACTGGTCAGAAAACTTTTGATGCAATTGCCTGTACGCCCGTGAGTTTTACCCAAATTATTTTGGGAGAAATTTTGTGGGCAACGACCAAGGCATGCTTGTCAGCTATCACTATTCTTATCGTCTTTGCGCTCGCAGGAGTGATTAAAAATCCTTATGCGATTACCGTACTTCCCTTGTGTTTTATTGAGGGGATTGTTTTTGCGTCTTTAGGTATGTTGGCGACTTCTTTTGCCACCAATTACGATTTTTTCACCTATTATTTCATTCTCTTTATTTCCCCCATGTTTCTTTTTTCAGGCACTTTCTTTCCTTTGCAGGGCGTGGGTCCTTGGTTACAATATATTACTTGGATTTTACCCCTGACCCATGCGGTAAACGGGGCCCGTGAGTTGTTTCAAGGGCACTTCGGATGGCCCTTGTGGAGTTCAGTACTGTGGCTGATGGTAGTGGCTACACTGCTTTGTACTTGGGCAGTGAGAAGAATGGTGAAGAGATTATATGTTTAAAATAAATGGGTGTCATCGCGAGCGAAATGAAATGAAGCGTGGCGATCCCGGAGTGCACTCATGAGATTGCCACGTCGCCCCGCAACCCGGGACTCCTCGCAATGACAAAAATATATGACTAAAAATAAATCAAAGCGCGCTATTTTACTCATTACCTGTCCCGACCAACCGGGCATTGTGACCACGGTTTCTAATTTTATTTTCCAGCAGGGTGGAAATATCGTCGATTCGGATCAGCATACCGATTTGGAAACGGGTGTGTTTTTTATGCGCCTTGAGTGGGAGTTGGAAAAATTCAAACTTTCCAAAACAGCATTTCTCAAAAAAATCCAGACTCTTTCCCGTAAATACAACATGAAAATCGAGCTTTATGAATCCGACAAGAAAAGCCGCATGGCCATTATGGTTTCAAAGTATGAGCATTGCTTGTACGATTTGTTAGTGAGAAAAGAACTGGGAGAACTGGATGTGGATATTCCCTTGATTCTCAGTAACCACCCGGATCTCAAGTCTGTGGCGCAGCATTTTAAAGTTCCTTTTCAATGTATTCCAATTCGTCCAAATCAAAAAGAAAAGGATGAGGCCAGGCAAATTGCCCTGCTCAAATCCAAAAAAATCGATTTTGTAGTGCTTGCGCGTTACATGCAAATTTTGAGTCCGAAGTTTGTGCAGGCTTTCCCCCATCGCATTATCAATATTCATCACTCTTTCCTGCCTGCCTTTGTGGGAGGAAAGCCTTATCATCAGGCTTATGCGCGAGGCGTAAAAGTTATTGGAGCCACGGCCCATTACGTGACTGAAACTTTGGATGAAGGTCCCATTATCGAACAAAGCGTGGTGCGTGTTTCTCATCGGGATCGTGTGGAAGATTTGGTGCGTATGGGTCGCGATCAGGAAAAAGTTGCTCTTGCCCATGCGGTACGCATGCATCTTGAGCATCGCATTCTCACCTATAATAACAAGACCGTGGTGTTTGAGTAATCACGGCCCAAAACCACTGACGGGATTTTTGTCTTCTCTGCCCATCAGGAGATTGTTTGAACTGCTGGCGGAGGTCGCGAACCAGGCTGCGGTGAATGCCAGGGCGGCTCCGATCGCTCCTCCCAGAGAATCTGTAATGTAGGGATTACGATTTGGAATGAAATGGACAGCCAAGGCTCCACAACCCAGGCCGGTGAATGTAGATCCGCTCAGAGTGAGGGGACGATTTTGAATACCACCTCCTGTTGCGGCGAGAGATCCTCCGACTATACAGATTCCGGCCTCGACCCAGGGAAGTGCGATATTGGTTTTTTTGAGGGAAGAGGAAAGCTTTTTGAGTAATTTTTGTTCATAAGCATTCCAGGCTTCCATTGAGTCTTTACTCAGTACAAACTTTAGGGACTCATTTTCTTTTTCATCTTCGTTGAACTTGCCTACCCAAGACTGGCTTTTAAAATATCGGAGCAAGGCTAAAGTGGCGATATGATATTCGCGCTCCTGAATTCCGTGTTGTGCCACCATTTTTCTGAAAGCGGATTCTAGTGAAGAGAAGTCCAAAGATAAAGTGATATGATGTGAAGGGCTAAGAGAGAGTTTGCAGGAACTGAAAATTGTTTCTGTCAATTCTTGGATACGGTCTTTGTCTTCAAACCAGGATTTGGAGATTTTAGCCTCCCTTAATTCTTTTTCCACTTCAATTTGCAGAGATCCGGATTGGGCAGCATTGTTTAATTGATAACGAATATCTTCTTGCAAGAGCCGTTTCATCGTTTGTTCCCAGCGTCTTTGAATATTGGGAGATTGGGTTGTTTTCCCAAGATCGTGAAAGCTCCCCAACTGATTTAGCAAGTGAGTGGCAAAACTTTTATATTCGGCAGGGATATTTCCCTGTTCTCGAAAAATATCATCTATCTTGTTCAATTCATCAAAGAGTGTTTGAGAATCTCCTTTGCCAGTCCAAAGATACAAGACCAAATTTCTCATCCATTGAATACTTGTTTGATACAAATCGGGAGAAGCTTTTTCCAACGAGGAAAGGCTTTTTTCGAGCTCTTTGTCGCATTGAAGTAAACTGACGAGCCACTCAACATTGGGCATCATTTCCGGAAGAATGCGAGATTGATTCAGTTGGGGATCCTTAAAAGATTGACTCAGGGTATCAAAAAAATCCCGTAAATCTTTCGAAGAAGTGATTAAGCTCTCCGCGAGTGAGATGTTTTTTGATTTTGAAATGGGATCGGAAGAATCGATGATTCCCATGATCAGGAAGTTTCTGTATTGAACCAGAAGTTCGGGAAGGGGAGAGGGAGTTTCATTTCTGTTTTTTTTGTAAGCTTCGTACAGAGAACGAAGTCCTTCGCTCAGACCGATGGAATAGTAAATTTTGCTTTGAATAGAAGGATCATTTTCCTGGAAACCCAGTCCGCGAAGTAATCCTACACTGGTGGAATAAACCGGAGAAATATCCAAGGTGAAGAGGTTTTCTTTTCTTTTGAAATAAACCGTGGGTGCCTGTTGAGGATCGTAACCGGGACTTCCTTCCGCATGAAAGGTAGCGATCACTTCACATTCGTCGATGATTTTTTTACCAGAAGGTTTTGCAGCCGGACTTTCAAAGCAGGCGTTGTTCGGCTCGAAAGAGTCGAAGACGACGCGGGCCATGTGTCCCCCTATAATCTACCCCTTACTAGTATTATTTTTTATGGACCGTATCCAGTTGTTGGATTTCTACCATCCATATTCGCTGAATTACCAGGAAAGTTGCTAGGTAAATCGACACCGGGTTTTTTCGGGAGCGCAAATTGGGCGGTAAGTCCGAAAGCCAAGGCGCCGATGGCTCCGCAACCCAGATCCGAAAGAATGTTGTTACGGGTTTTCCATACTTTGTTACAAAGCAGGGCACTTCCTCCAAAACCCAAGACACTCGCTCCAGTAGTGGTTAAAGGGGAACGGTGATAGCCATTTAAAGCCATTCCAGTACCCAGAATTGCGGCACCCCCTCCGGCAACCCCTACTTCAATCCAGGGAAGGTTCTTGTTCAAGAAAGCTTTTGCCTTATCGATGTCTCGAGGGAGTTTTTCTTTGAGGAGTTGAAAAGAGCTGGCATTCTGTAAGTCAATCTCAAGTTTGGTAACTTTTCCATGATACCAGACATCCAGGGATCCTGCATGGAGTTCCTGACCAAATAGAAATCGTAGAACCGCCAGAGAACCCAGGTTGAATTCGAGAGTTTGGATATTGTGTTTTTTGGCCATTTTTTCAATGTCGGAGACCATGGCTTGTGCATCAACTTGGACACGTGCTGTGCGGTTATTACCGTTTTGGATTTTCAAATGGGGTGTGATGGCTGCTGCAATTTCCGCTGCATTTTGGGAAAACCACTGAGGATACAAGTTATAGCTTTGCAATTCCTCTTTTACTCGATTAGCCAACACGCCTCGTTCTGCGGCAGAAGCAATTTCATATCGCAGATGTGTTTGGAGGGCTTCATTATCGTCCAAACTTAAAAGTTCAGCGCGATGTTCATCGACGGCGCTTTTACAAAGTGCCTTGAGGGTATTCAGCCTTTGTCGTGCGGGCAGATTACTCGTGAAGGATCCTTTTGTAGAAAATTCTCCAAGGCGTTGTGAAAGAAAATCATAGATATCCTTCAAGGCGGGAGGATTGTTTCTTTTATAAAGTTCTCCGGAGAATTTATCAAAGCTTGCGAGAATTTCTTCAGGTTTGCCTTTTCCATTGAAGAGATAATCGACCACCGCAATCTGAGCCTTGAGTATATCGGGGTTGTTTTTAATACCTACATCCAGAGGATCTTCTTTGCTATCCGAGCTTTGAGTCTTGAGAGGTGCAATCAATGCTTCAAAAGAATCTAATTGGTCAATGACCCATCTTATTCTGGGAAGTACCGAAGGAGGACTTTTTTTAGCATTATCCCCGCTAAGAAAGGAATCATAGAGAGTATTAAACCAAGCTCGAGGTGCATGAGGCAGACTTAATAACTCATGAGTGATTTCGACATTGGTAGTAGCCTGCATGGTGTCCGGTGTGTTGATTTCTCCGCCCACTGTAAAACTTGCTATTTTAAGCATGAGAGGATTGATGTTTTCACCATAAGGTTTTAACCCGGCCGAAGGGACGCCATCCTTTAAATAATGCGAAAAATCTTGTCCTGCTTTAGAAATGGCAATGATGAAATTAAAAGGAACCTGAAGATCTCTTAATATGGAAGGAGAAAAATAATCTTTGGCCAGATCTTGAGTGACGGCACCATTATTATGAGAGATTACAAAATCACCTTTTTCTCTTTGAATATGAACAGAGGGATAAGCAGTTTCTAATTTCTCTGAATCGTGAAAAGCGATTTCGATATCGCATTTGTCGAGGTTTCCCTGTGGAGGAAGATTGAAACAAGCATCATTTGGTTTTATAGAATCGAGCGCTACCTTTGTCATCGTGTACCCCTTCTAAATAAATCCATCCCAAAATCATTTTGTCATTCATACAAAATGATCCCTGAATGAATTTGTTTTAGCCCCCATGTCGTAATCGTGTGCAAATGACTCGGGGCTTCCTAACAAAAGTTGCGAAAATTTAATAGGAATTTTAAGGACTTTGGATTTCTTGTATATCGACTTGAGCTTGCCCTCTTTGGGCATTGGAAGGGTAGTGAAAAGCTTCCACAGACTCGTAGGGCACCTGGTAGAAATGGGTTTCGATAATAACTTCCTGTCTTTGAGACCAGTTTTTGATTCTGGATCGGACTCTTCCCAAGAGCGGATTGTCTTTGAAGGTACTTGTAAAAATAGGATTTGTGCTTCCCGAGTAAATATCCAAAACAGGTTTTCCATTGATTTTTCTCAGGACAAAAATGGAGCCTCCCAAAGCGTGGGTCACAGACAAAGCAAGATCTTGTCCTTCCGGAATACTTTCAAAACGACTCCACAGTATGTGTAAATCTCCACCACTTCCTCCTTCCAGAGAGGTGGAAGGGTAGATTTCATTGATATCTTGACCTGTGTGTATCAAGTATCCTGGTGCATCATCTTGAGGGTGAGTATGGTGAATCATCAGATATTTTGCAGCTTCTTCTACGCCTATTTTTTCGATGAGGGCTTCAGGAACCCCGACACTGCTGTGGCTTCCCAAAACCAAGTAAACCGGATCTGAATTTTGAGGTTTAGCGTGTGAGCTTGCGATTGCGGTTTCATTGGGTAAACCGAGGCTTGCCAATTTTCTCCATCTTAAAGCTTCTCCCGCATTCATCGGAAGATAGTGGTCCGGGCCCGTCAAGAGTTCAAGTGCCATCCAGCGTTTGGCAGGTTCCATTTGAGAAAACCATCTGTCTACAACTCTTTGTTGTGCTTGGTCTGGAGATCTCATTTTGTCTTGGATTAAACGCTGGACTTCAAAGGCTTCTGAGCTGCTTCGAATATTTGAAATACGACCTGAAATATCGTGCCATGAGCCAGGAATTTCCAGGCTTAAAAGATCCAGACGAATTTGTTTGAGTGCTGCCTCTTCTCGTCGTTGGTGCCAGAGATGGAGTGGATCTTGTGGGTCAGAATGTTTTGCAAGTTGCTCTTGGGAAAATTGAGCCCAATATAAGTGAGAAGATAAACTGTCTCCCATGCTTTCCTGGAAATTATGAAAGAGTGTGACCATGTCTTGAATGGGAAGATCGCGGATAGTGACTAACCAATTCAAACTAGCCCTTGCGGCCAAGCGATAATCCGGGTGCTCCAGGAATTGCCCCAACCATTGGGCTGTCTCGATGGATTGAACAAGTTGTTCTCTTTCATTCCCTGATTTTTTAATTGCAAGTGTGGCTGCGATACTAGTGATGAGATTGCGGACTCGATTTCCTGCAAGTGCAGGTTGAAAATCGAGGCCTCTTAAATAATTTCCCGCCTCGATCAGCTCAGTTCTTGAAAGTCGTTCAAGATTTAAAGCGGATAAAATGTGTTCTCCTATTTGTCCCACAGAAGGATGGGGATTGGCAATCGCCGCTATAGCAAGGTGGATTGCTTCAGTATAAGAATTGCCATTCAAGTAGGGAAGAAGGTGGTTGAGGAGAAGTAAGTTGCGAAAATTACTTCCCGGATCCCTGGTGTCATGCAGTGCTTGTTTGATTTGAGTGAAGAGTTCGTTGCTTCCTGTTTCGGGAAGGGCTTTCAACAAGTCGGGGAAAAGTTCCGAACTTTTACGAAGATCTTTTTCAGACAGGCGGGGCGCATCCATCAATTCGACAAGTTTTTTTGCCAGTGCCAGTTTGGCTTTGGATCCCATGAAAAGTGAAAAAAATCCCAAGCATCCCAAACTAGATTGTCCGGATCCTGCTTTTTCAATTTGATTATTTGCAACGTCTCTAAACATTCTTTCAAAGACGCCCAGCTCCCCCTCTGTATAAGCGATCGCAAGTTCGGGGCTGGATTCTACGGAAATTTTTGAGCGGGCAGAGTCTGCGTAAAAACGAGCGAGAGATTGGGTGTAAATTTCATCCGGATGGGGAATTCCTGTCGAAGGCAAAATGCCATGAAGCATACCCATGCTTGCGGTCATTTGGGCATCGAGGATAAGCGCCTCTGTAAATTGCTGGGTCATATTTCCTTGGGGAGAGGGAATGAGGCCCAAGGCAGCACTGAACTGATTAGAAACAACCATGGTAGCGCTTGCACCGGCATGTCGGAGTAGGGAGCTTTGATTCGCCAAAAGACTTCCGCTCGCTCTCAAGCTTGCAAAGTTGATGAGCGAATTTTTCCAGGCCTGGGCAATACCGTTTTCACCCTGCCACTTGAGGAGAGCTGGGTCTGCTCCCTCGAAAGCAACCTTCAGGCTGCGATCTGTGGTGACAAAAGCTCCCGCTTCTCCCGTTACAGCTAAAGTATGGATGGCAGTTTTTACTAAGGGAAAAGCCGTTTTGGAATCGGCTGCGAGTGGGAGTACACGTGCATATCCCAGGCTTTGAATTTTTTGAAATACGGCCCCTCCGGTCATCACCGCTGCCAAGGTGTAGGGATTCGTCGCTTCTTTCACTACAGCCTGATCCATTTGATCAATCTGTGTTTGAATCGAAGTTAACTGTATCGAAGGACGTGTCGTTAAACCGAGTTTTTGACGACGTGTGAGTATGTCATCAGCCATTTTCGTGTGCCTTGTTTCCTATCAAATGCCCTGTTTGATCAGGAGAAAATTTGAATTCAGTATCAAAAGAAATTATCGGTACTTTTCCGAAAAAGTTGTTCTTAAAAAACTCATAAATTCTTGACACTTAGGAGCCCTTCTCCTATGCCTATTTTTATGTTTGGACAACTGACGGAAAAATTGGGGCGTGTATTTGATAAAATGCGGGGCTTGGGTCGTATTAGCGAAGCCAATGTGGAAGAAGCTTTGCGGGATGTACGGCTTTCCTTGCTGGAAGCGGATGTCAATTTCAAGGTCGTGAAAGAGTTTACCGAGTCGGTGAAGCAGAGAGCCCTGGGGCAGGATGTAAACCAGTCTTTTACACCGGGTCAGCAGTTTATCAAAATTGTTCATGAAGAGTTGGCAAAGGTTTTGGGAACTTCCGAAGAACTGAATCTTTCTTTTAAACCACCCGTGGTGATTTTGCTTGCCGGTCTTCAGGGTTGTGGAAAAACGACGACTGCTGCCAAGCTCGCTCTCTTGCTCAAGAAAAAATACAAGCGTTCGCCCTATTTGGTGCCTGCAGACGTCTATCGACCTGCCGCGATTGAACAACTTAAAATTCTTGGGGAACGCATCGGAGTGCCGGTTTATCCGACAAAAGAAAAAGATGATCCTGTTAAAATTGCGAAGGAAGCCAAAAAATATGCCGCAGATTATGGTTATGATGTGGTGATTTTGGATACGGCCGGACGTTTGCATATTGACGATGCCCTGATGAAGGAACTGGAAAAAATTCGGGGTAAAGTGGAACCTCAGCATATTTTGTTTGTGGCGGATGCAATGACCGGTCAGGAAGCCGTGAATGTTGCCCAGAAATTCAATCAGAGCATTCCCTTGAGTGGCGTGGTTTTGACGAAATTGGATGGCGATGCGCGTGGGGGCGCTGCGCTTTCTCTCCGTTATGTTTTGGGCAAGCCCATTTATTTTGTCGGTTTGGGAGAAAAGTTAGAAGACTTCGAATCTTTTTACCCGGATCGCATGGCTTCTCGTGTTTTGGGCATGGGAGATGTCTTGAGTCTGATTGAACAGGCTCAGGAAAAAATCGATCAGGATGAAGCCAAAAAGCTCACCGAAAGAATGCTCAAAAAAGGTTTTTCGCTTCAGGATTTTTCAGACCAGCTCAAGCAGATGAAGAAGTTGGGACCCATCGAAAAAATGGCAGGGATGATTCCCGGTATCTCGAATCTCAAAAAAGATATCGATTTTAATCAAATTGAAAAAGAGCTTAAGAAGAAACAGGCCATCATTTCGTCCATGACTCCGGATGAAAGATTGCATTACAAAATATTGAATGGCAGTCGTCGTCTTCGGATTGCAAAAGGGAGTGGAACCCAGGTGGCAGATGTAAACCGTTTGATTAAGGAATTTGAGCAAATGAAGAAAATGATGGATAAATTGGGAAAATTTGGCCTTAAGGGCCTGAAAAACATGATGGGAATGTTCAAAGGGATGTAAATCAATCTTTTTCTATATAATCTGCTTTCCTCCGAAGGCCTACTTCTCCGGCCTTGACTTTATCCAAGTTTTCCTTGTATAAGCGCCATCTTTGTTTATAATAGTAAGTCCCTGTTTTTGGGATGTTTTTAAGGAGATAACATGGCAGTTCGTATCAGACTTGCTCGTCACGGCACAAAAAAGAAGCCCTTTTACCGTCTTGTGGTTACAGACCAAGAAAACAAAAGAGACGGTCGTTTTATTGAAGTAGTGGGAACCTATGATCCCCGCCTCAAGGAAAAGAAGGTTTCTTTGAATCAGGATCGTATTCAATACTGGATTTCAAAAGGTGCTCAACCTTCTGAAACCGTGGGAACCCTGCTGAAGAAAAATTCTGCTCCAGCGAATGCTTAATTTTCATCGGAATTGTTTTTTTACTTATTCAACCGGAGGTGAAACATGGAATTGAAAGAACTGATTACAGCCATAGCAAAGGCTCTCGTCGATAAACCCGAAGAAGTGAATGTAACCGAAGTGGAAGGTGAGCAAACTGCGGTGATTGAACTCAAAGTTGCGAAAGATGATTTGGGTAAAATCATTGGAAAGCAGGGTCGTACCGCCCAAGCCATGAGAACTATTTTGGGTGCTGCGTCTACCAAAATTCGCAAACGTTGCATGCTTGAAATTATTGAGTAGTGAATTGTCTGAAAAAAAACAGGAATATATCGCGATTGGAAGAATAGGAGCTCCTTGGGGGCTCAAAGGCGAAGCAAAATTCCAGCTTTATAATCCTGAATCTGAAGTTTTAAAGAAAACCCGCTTGATTTATTTCAAAGCGGGTTTTTGTTTTCAAGAATATCGCTTGCGAGGTTTTAGAAAGCAGGGGGATTCTTTTCTGCTGGGCTTAGAGTCTTATTCAAGTCCTGAGGAAATAAAAAAACTTCAGGGAGAAGAAGTTTTTGTGGATTGCAAGTTTTTGCCTCCCAAGAAAAATAATGAGTATTTTGTCCACGAACTTGTGGGGATGACTGTGGTGGATGAAGAGGGGATGGAATGGGGGAAGGTGCTTGCTCTTGAAAATTATGGTTCGTCAGATATTTTAAATATTCGTAAGGAAGTGGGCGATATTTTGAAAGATTATCTTATTCCCTGGATACCCGACTTGATTTTGTCTGTGGATGAAAAGGCGAAAAAAATCGTCATCCGTAAAATGGAAGGTTTGCTGGATTAAGCATGTTACATCGTTTTGACATACTGAGTATCTTTCCTCACTTTTTTGATTCCTACCTTTCCGAAAGTTTGGTGGAGAAGGCTTTGGCTCGTAAAATTTTTGAAGTCAAAGTTCATGATTTGCGAACCTGGGCTCACGATAAACATAAAAGAGTAGACGACCTTCCTTTTGGGGGAGGGCCTGGAATGGTTTTCCGTCCCGAACCTTTGACGGAATCCATCCGGGAAATTCGACAGAATTACAAAAAAGGGAAGGTGATTTATCTTTCTTGTCGAGGCTCATTGTTTAACCAGCAAAAAGCGAAGTCTCTTCTCGAGGAATGTGAAGAAATTCTTTTAGTTTGTGGGCGTTATGAGGGGATTGATCAACGAGTCATTGAATCAGAAATTGAGGAAGAAATCTCGGTGGGAGATTTTATTTTGGCTGGGGGAGAGGTTCCTGCTTTGGTTGTGATGGATGCCCTCATCCGGCTTATTCCGGGAGTCATAGGAAAGGCAGCCTCTTTGGAAGAAGAATCGATTGAGTGGGGTTTGTTGGAATATCCTCATTATACCCGTCCCGAGTCTTTTCAGGGAAAAGAGGTCCCAAAAGTACTACTTTCCGGAAATCATGCTGAAATCCGGCGTTGGAGGTTGGAAAAAGCCCTGGAATTGACCCTCCAACGACGTCCAGAACTTCTGGAAAAGGCTGATTTTCCAAAGGAAATCCGGGCGGAAATTGAAAAAATGAGGCTTAAAAAATCAAAGTAATAACCCCTCCCTTATTATTGACAAGTCGGAGGGAAGTTGTTACAAAGCCGAGCTCTTAAACTAAGATAAGTATTTCAGTTTTTTGGTGAAGTGACAGCTGTAATCATAAAAAATGAGAAATACTTATACTTGATGAACTATAGAATCCATTGGAGTATTTATGAATGTCCTTCAAAAAATTGCGAGTAATCCTGTTAGTCAAAGTAAGATTCCCGATTTCAAGCCCGGTGATGCAGTAAAAGTTTATTGTAAAATTGTGGAAGGTGAAAAAGAACGTATCCAAATTTTCGAAGGCATCGTAATTAAAAAACAAAACAATGGAGTCAGTTCTTCTTTTGTGGTTCGTAAAGTTTCTTATGGTATTGGTGTGGAAAGAATTTTTCCTCTCTATGCACCCAGCATCGATAAAATCGAAATCATCACACCCGGTAAGGTACGCAGAGCGAAACTTTATTACTTGAGAAATCTTTCTGGTAAAAAGGCTCGAATTACTGAAGCCCAGAAAAAACTTTTGGTGCTTGAGCCTCCGGTGTTGGAAGAAAATATTGCTCCTGCTGCAGCCGAAGCTCCTTCCGCTTCCTAATTTTCAGAGAAAATCCAAAAAAAGATTGCTACTTTTTTCGAAGTGATGAAAACTTTCGACGTGGATTCTTGTCGTTTGTTTCCAGAAATTGAAGAATGTCCTCCTGTTCAACTCGAAAAATTTCTTTTTTCGAAGGGTTATCGCTTAATTGCAGGAACTGATGAAGTGGGTCGAGGATGCTTGGCAGGTCCTGTTTTTGCAGCCGCAGTAATTTTACCTCCTGATCACGGCATTGAAGGGATTAAAGATTCCAAAATGCTGACTGCGCGTCAGCGAGAATTACTTTCCGAGAAAATTAAGGAAGTCGCTGTTTCTTGGGCCTTAGGAGTCGTGGAGGTTTCTGAAATTGATCGAATTAATATTTTTCAGGCTTCTCTCAAGGCGATGTGTATTGCCGTTCAGGCTTTATCATCCAAACCGGATATACTTCTTTTGGATGGAAAACATTCTATTCCGCTTTTTATTCCTCAAAAACCTACGGTGAAGGGCGATCGACATTTCCAAAGCGTGGGGGCAGCATCGATTATTGCGAAAGTAGCGAGAGATCGTCTGATGTGTGACCTTGAAAAACGATTCCCAAAATTCAGTTTTTCAGTTCATAAAGGTTATCCCACAGCACAGCATCGGGAAGAAATTAGAAAACATGGTCCCACGTCTGTTCATCGCATGAGTTTTAAGTTGTTGGAGGAAGATTCATGATGCATTCCTTGCAAAGTTTTTTTTATTCCATTTTACATTTTTTACCCAAGCTGTTTGTGTGTTTAGCCACATTGGTGGGGATTGTCTTGGTTCCTTTGGGCTTGCCCGGAGTCTGGTTGATTGTTGCCTCAGCCTTAACTTATTCCTATTTTTATGATTACAGTGCGGGTCATTCGGACTTTTGGGTGAATGCGATTTTATTTGTGATGGCCATTCTTGCGGAAATTCTTGAATTTTTCGTGGGAACTTGGGGTGGAAAAATGTTGATTGAAGTTTCCACAGGCGCCATTGTTTCATCTATTATTGGGGGATTGTTGGGGGCTTTTATTGGGGTGCCAATTTTTTTGATAGGTTCTTTTTTGGGTCTACTGTTGGGAGCCTTTTTGGGGGCTTTGATTTATGAATGGATCCATTTGAAGAGTTTTTCTGTAGCGATGAAGGCGGCTACTGCGGTTTTTTTCTCTAGAATGGTGGCGAGTTTTTTGAAAACATGTATTGCGGTCGCGATGGCTAGCTATCTTAGTTATAAATTGTTCTAAGCAATTCTTCTTTGCTTGATTCCCTTTTTCTTTACTTTTTCAAAGTCTTCCCAAATAAGATCGGTTGTTTTGAGGCCTAATAGAAATTCACCTTCAAAGCCCAAGGAAGCAAGAATCTCAGGCCCCGTTAAAATAAGATTTTTGTAAATGGTTCGGTGGGGAAAGGGGAAAAGATCCTGGAATCGTTTTGCTTCTACCTCAAAAATGGGATTTTGTGCGGCATTCCGTTTGAAAGTTTCGTAATCAGATTCTTCCAGGGGAAATAACAGTTCGCCACTGGGTACTGAGTCGTCTCGGGGAAACTTGAGTTGAATTTTCCCCTCACTAAAAGGCATTAATCCATGAAGATGCTGGGTAATTTCTTCATGGATTTGATCAAAGCTTGCATCATCATTTCGAAGGCATTCATGTGGAAGCACATAAGTGACGATCAGGTTTTTCTTCGAGTTGTGTTCTTCCTGTTCGGGAGGATAGTAAAAATGTAGATGTAGGAAGTTGGGACCCAGTAAATCTTTTTTGGGATCTTTTACATACAAAACATTACTTTTCATCCCAATGGGAATGGCATCTTGATCAACTTCGTATTGAATGCTGAAGCGTGCAAAGCGGGGAGGGGTTTTCTTGATTTTACGAAGCAACCAACGTGAAAGAATTCCCGGAGGAAGCCAGGGTTCAAGTCCCAAACAATTTTGATTCCAGAGTAGGTATTTGCAGGCAATCATGCCTTCAAAACCACCCAGTTTAATTCCTTGCACCTTTCTTTTTTCGATCATCAGATGTTCAATCTTAATATCGTTTTTAACTTTTCCATTGTAAGACTCGATTTTGCTGAGAAAAAGTTTTTTGAGTTGGCCAATTCCACCTTTTACGTCAAAAAGAACACTGTTCTGGTTCGCAAGGAGTTTTGCCAAGGGATAAGAAAAGGGTACCTTACAATGCAGATTGCTCAAAAATTTGATTTGGGCATCCATGAAGGATGTAATTTCAGGATCAAGATTCAGTGTGTTGATCCAGTCTGTAATGGTAAGGTCAAGATGGTTTTCCTTGATGAATTTTGTGAATTTAAAATAGGGAATCAATCCTCTGGGAAGGATAAAGTCCTGGAAAGAATCGTTGTCCAAGGCGCGATCCAGCTCATCGAGGCTTAAATAGAAAGAGCGAATGGCATCTGCATTGGCTGGAAACTCTCTTTTTAGCTCCTTGTAGAATTTATCTCGATGGACAGTTACATCAATACGATGATCCGGAAAAACCACCTGATAGGGCATGTCGTAACGATTGACGATGCCGAGTTCGGTATCTGAAATAGAAAGTCGTCCCAAAATAGTTTTGAAAAGTCGGGAATCAAGATGAGAGATCAGGTTGGGTTGGATGTTTTTCTTTTGGCTACCCACGTCATGGTCTGTATTCAAAACAATGACTGACAAACCGCGTTTGGCAAGAAAAACCCCCGTGATCAAGCCTGAGAGCTCACACCCCACAATCAGAATGTCGCAAAACTTTTCTGACATTATATTTATTCCCTCTCCTTACAAAGGAGAGGGTCAGGGTGAGGTCTGCTTATCAGACCGCCCCCTAACCCCCTCCTTATCTAAGGAGGGAGGATTGGGCTTACTTAAAATGATACGTAAAATTTCCTAATACAGGTAAAAAAATCATTGCAGAAGATTGGGAATTACCACGGATAATTCCCGCTGTTTTAAATTGGATTTCAAGACCCAAAGAAAAAGAATCGTTAATATAAAAATCGCTTCCAATACCTACTTGTGCAGCCATGCCCGCGCCTCCGGAGTTGTTGGCAACGCTTCCCCCTGTGAGGACACTGATGCCAATACCTGCTCTTAGAAATGGATCAATTTTCTTTTCATCGCTGAGCAGATAATACTTCAAATCAATAGAGGGGACATTTAAAAAATAGATGTTGTTGTCTCCTTTTTGTGGTCCCCCTCCATCGTGATCAAAAACTGAGAGAGAGGTTTGTAGGCCCCAGTGTTGATTAAAGCGATATTCAAAGGCAATACCCCCACCGCCTCCCACATCGAGTTGTGGAAAGGTATTGATAATTTGGAAGTTACCCCCTCCAAATCCACTGAGTGCCATGCTGTGGCGACAAAAAGCTTGGGAACTGTTCAAAAGAAGAGCGGATAAAATACTGGCAAACAAGAATATTTTTTTCATTTATTTTCTCCTAACGCAAAGAAGTAATACGGAAGAACACCCCAAAAAAGATAAGACGATATTAATGATATATTTTGTGAAAACAAAAGTTTTTTTTCACAAAATAAAAAGAAAGTTTAGCGTTTTACGACTTTTCCATTTTGAAGAGAAATTTTTTCCTCGGAAAGCCAATTTAAAACTTGAACATAAAGTTTGTGTTCGTGCTGATGCATGCGTTCGGTGATACTTTCTAGCGTGTCTTGGCTTTGAACATCAAAGCTGCTTTGGGCAATAATAGGACCGGTATCGCAACCCTCATCCACAAAATGTACGGTGCAACCCATTTTTTTTCGACCTGCTTGAAAAGCTTTTTCGATGACGTGAAGTCCTGGGAAATCTGGAAGCAGGGAAGGGTGGATGTTCAAGACTTTGTGAGGAAAAGCTTTCAGAATCAGGGGAGAAATAATTCTCATGTATCCTGCTAAGACCACATAGTCTGTTTTACATTCTTTGAGTTTACCCAGAAGAGCGTTTTCAAAGCTGTTTTTGTCGGAAAATTGTTTGCGATCCAGAATGGTGAAGGGAATCTTGTGTTTTTGGGCACGCTGAATAGCATGGGCCTGGGGATTATCTGTAATGAGTTGAACAATTTTGGCATTGAGATTTCCGGTTTCAATGGCATCAATAATGGCTTGAAAGTTGGAACCATTTCCGGAAGCTAATACGGTAAGTTGGAGAGTCATAAGGTTTGTAGCTACAAAAACGGACAGTTGGATTGTTTTTGTTGGTATGAAACTTGGGAGCTTGCTTCCAAAAATTTCATATAAATTGAATCGCTTCTTCCTCACCTTTTCGTTCTGCAATTTCTCCCAGAATAAAGGCCTTTTCGCCCATTCCGTTAAGGCGAGAAACAATTTCCTCAGACTGACTTTCAGGAACAACAATTACCAAGCCAATGCCACAATTGAATACGCGTAACATTTCAGTTTCTTCGATATTGCCCCACTCTTGAAAGAGTTGAAATAGGGCGGGTATTTCCCAGGCTTTACGATTGAGAACAGCTTTGCATTGTTTGGGAAAAATACGTGGAGGATTTTCGAGGAGGCCGCCCCCCGTAATGTGTGCGATTCCGAGAATGTTGAATTGTTTCTTGAGAGCAAGGATGGGATTTACGTAAATTCTCGTGGGTTCCAATAATGCTTCTCCCAAAGGTTTGCCGAGGGGAGGATACACTTTGTTCAAGTCCAGATTTTGATCTTCCACGATTTTACGAACCAGAGAATAACCATTAGAGTGAAAGCCTGAAGAGGCGATTCCGATGACTTTGTTTCCAATCGAAATGCTGGAGCCATCTACAATTTCATCCCGGTTCACCATACCGACTGCAAAGCCCGCCAAATCGAAATCATCTTTGGAGTAAAGTCCTGGCATTTCTGCGGTTTCGCCACCCACCAGAGCGCAATGGATGTCTTTGAGAGTGTCAGTGATTCCCGCAATTACTTCCGTAGCGACGGAAAGTTCCAACTTCCCGGTGGCAAAATAATCGAGGAAGAAAAGCGGATCTGCTCCAACGCATAACAAGTCATTGACACACATGCCGACGAGATCCTGTCCCAAGCCCCGATATTTTTTAAGTTGTAAGGCAAGTTTGAGTTTTGTTCCCACTCCATCTGTGGTGCTTACCAAAACAGGATCGGTATATTTGAGTTTGTTGATCGAAAAAAGAGACGCAAAACCTCCGAGAGGTGAAAGAACCTCAGGACGATGCGTATTTTTGATCATGGGTTTGATAGCTTGTACAAATTGATTGCCAGTATCAATACTGACACCCGCTTCTTGGTAGGTGCTTGGCTGTTTCAAAGGATTTTTTACCCCGTTTTTATGAAAAAAATTAATGATTAGTGAAGCGTTACAGTAAAAATTAAATTTTGTTTTCGGAAGCTAACCCAAGCTAAAAGTCCTGTCAACTTGAGAGAAAATCTTCTCAAAACAAGAAAATTGTACTATTTTAATGTATTGAAATTAATTAATATTTTTGATTATGTCAAAATGCACAACACTTTACTGATGGATACTCTGACACCTGGAAGGTACAATTTAACCCGGGTATTTTCCGAATGTTTTTCGATGGGATATGAAGAAAAAAGCGCCAGCAAAAAAATCTTTTGCCAAGAAGAAGCTTGTCCGCAAGAAGGAAGTTTCTACCCAAGTTTCACAACAAAAACAATTGGGACAACTCAAGTCTCTTTTTGAAATTGTGGAAAGAGCAAAATATATTTGGGAATCCACCTTTGATGCGATTGTAAATCCGGTCATGATTATTGACCGTAACTATCGAATTGAACGTGCAAACCTTGCCTTGTCCCAGGCAATTGGCAGAGATGTCAGAACTTTGGTTGGAACCACCTGTTATGAAATTTTTGCCGGCAGAAAAGCTCCCTGTGTGGGCTGTCCACTTCCCAAAACATGGAAGAATAAAGAGACTATTTCTTCTCGTATCGAAAAGTTTGCAGATGGGCGTGAGTATCAAGCGGTCAGTTTTCCACTCAAAGGAAAACACGATGATCTGGATTTAAGCATTGTTCAATACCGGGACATTCGTGAACAACGTCATTTGCAGGCCCGTTTAATCCAATCTGAAAAAATGGCGGCAGTGGGTCTTCTTGCCGGAGGGATTGCCCACGAAATCAATAACCCTCTCAGTGGGATTCTCGCTTTTGCTCAGTTGGCCTTGGCACAAACAAAAGAAGGGGAGCAAATTCATCAGGATATTAAGGAAATTGAAAGCTCGGCCTTGCGTTGTAAAAAAATTGTCGAAAATTTGCTCGAATTTTCCCGTCAGTCTTCTATCGAAGATCGGGGAGAAGTGGATTTACAAGTGACGCTCAACCGTGTGCTGCCCTTGATTAATCTTCAGGTAAAGGAAGCGGGAGTTGTTTTGGAAGTAGAGATCGACGAAAGCATGCCAAAAGTTTTGGCGAATGGAAATCAATTGGAACAAGTGTTTTTGAATCTTGCAAGTAACGCCTGTCACGCATTACCTCGGGGAGGAAAAATCAAAATTTCTGCCCATACGGGATCTGAAGGATGGGTCGTGATTGATTTCATGGATAATGGAAGTGGAATCAAAAAAGAGGTGTTGCCCCGTATATTTGATCCTTTTTTTACGACCAAAAAATCGGGAATGGGAACAGGTTTGGGGCTTTCGATTATCTATAATATTATTCAGGACCATGCCGGTAAAATTGAAGTTGAAAGTGAGGAATCTGAAGGGACGGTCTTTCATATTTATTTGCCGAGTTTATCAAGGACTGGCCTGGGTCATTCTTTTTCAGAAGAAATGAGAGCGTAGGAAAAGGTTTTTTAAAGTCAGGGGCACCGAGATTCGAGGGAAGTATGAAACCAAATATTTTAGTCGTAGATGATGAACAGCAAATACTGAAGGCTGTTCAGCGTTTTCTCGGCGACAAGGGTTACGAGGTGCAAACGGCTGACCACTATGAGGCAGCTCTGATTGCAATGTCCGGGCAAATCTTTGATGTTGCCTTGGTGGATTTGAAGTTGGGGGATCGAAGCGGCATTGACTTGATTGCCCAGATGAGAAAAATCCAGCCGGACATCATGTGTATGATTTTTACGGGTTATGGAACCATCGATTCTGCCATTCAAGCAGTCAAAGAAGGTGCCTATCATTATCTGACGAAACCATTTCGCCTTGAAGATTTGGAAACCTTGTTGAAGCAAGCTTTGGAAACCCGTCAGGTGAAAAAAGAAAACCAGTTACTTAAAAGGGAAGTGAGCGGGAGATTTGGGTTAAAAAATTTGATAGGAGTTTCTCCTGCAATGCAACGAGTGTATTCCATGATACAAAAAGTTGCAGATACGGATTCCACGATCCTGATTTTGGGGGAATCCGGTACGGGCAAGGAATTGATTGCAAAAGCAATTCATTATGGCAGCCATCGGGCGGATAAGCCTTTGGTGGCGGTAAATTGTGGAGCGATTCCGGAAGAATTGTTGGAGTCCGAGCTTTTTGGACATGTAAAAGGTGCTTTTACCGGTGCGGTGGCAACTCGACCGGGGCGTTTTGAAATGGCAGAAGGTGGAACCATTTTCCTTGATGAAATCGGAGACATGTCGCCCCGTCTTCAGGTGAAAATCCTTCGTGTTTTGCAGGAAAGAAAATTTGAACCCGTCGGATCCAACAAAACAGTCGAAGTGGATGTGAGAATTATTACCGCAACGAACAAGAATCTGGAAAAGGCTGTGAAGGAAAATTATTTCAGGGAAGATTTGTATTATCGTCTGAATGTGATTCC
>CAYPXN010000067.1:0-2906 GCA_964414715.1 uncultured Pseudomonadota bacterium
GTGTAGAGTTTGTATCAGAGGGAGAATTTGCTTTTAACTCTTCTGAGGGGGCTGTTTCTACATCGGAAATGACAAGTGCTTCTGTTTCAAGGGGAAGTGTTTCAAGGAGAGTGTCTGGAAGGATTTCCGCCACAACTTCATCGATCATTGCTTCCGACATTTTTTCTTCAGAAATTTCTTCCTCCTGCAAGGGTAATGATATTTGTAGGCTCGGTGGAGTGATGATGTCACCTTCTCTTTTGATCCAAAGACTTTTTAGGCCCAACTCTCGGGCTTGATCCAATAAGTTTTGAATATTTTCAGACTGTTCGGAGTAAATCGAAATGGGACAGATCTTGGATACACCATAATCGAAATATTTTTCAAAGGTGGCAGCCATCAACAGATGCCAATGTAAATTGATGTCCGTATTGCAGACAAAAACCTTGCGAATATCATCTGGAATTTCCTGGACGGCATTGACAGAACGAAGCTCTAGAACACGGGAAAGTATTTTGTCGTTGAAAAAACCTCTTTTGCGGGCTGTCTGGGCAAGAAAAGGGTGAATGAGGTATTTGGGTTTTTCCCCTTCGAAACCCTCAAGCTCTACAAGAGATTGATGAGCTTCAATGCCCAGAGAAGTTTGAGCAATCAAAGAGGGAAGTGGATCCCAATTGAGGCTACAAATTTGTGCATTGCGAACAGGAATCCCTTTTTCCTGCCAGCGACTGCCAATGTAGTTGGGAAATACTCCCCGTGATTTTGCAAGTTCGCTGGATGATTTAATGGCTTCCTCTTCAATAAACTCTGCAACTCTTGCAGCGAGGTCGAGAGCTTCCTGACTGTTATAAGGAATCCTCAAGGTAAACAGGAGGTCGGCCAAACCCATCAGACCTAATGAGATGCTCCTGTTCGATTTTGTGATCTTTTCAGATTCCGGATCGGGATATGACCAGAAATCGATCACATTATCGAGAAAGTGCACCGCTTGGCGTACAGCACGACGTAGGCGATCCCAATCAATTTCCTCATCCTTAACCATGACGGAAAGATTGAGGAAAAGCGAGGGAACTACTTCGCCGGTGGAGTACAAACCCGGGCTTTGAGGATTCGGTACTCGATCCTCCTGTCCTTGAGTATTCATCGCCTCCAGACATCGCTCTATGAAATAGAGCCTCAGAGATGAATTCACCATAAGATGTTGGTGAATGATTCGAACAAGATTTTGTTCGAATGACTCCGGAGCGGCAAGATAAGGGAGTGTCCTTCCTGGAACCCCTAAAGAGAGGGAAAAGTGTTTTCTGTTTTCTTCTTCTTCGACCCATTTGAAAAAGGAAGAAAAGGGAAAATAAATTTCTTCATGGTCATTTTCGTCTGTCAGTGAAAAGCTTGAATTCTGTTGATTTGTCAAATCCGCGAGAGAGACATAGAGTTCCTGTTTTGTAGGAGATTCTGTTGCAGAAACTTTATAATCCAAACTGGTTTTTAGAAGTTTCAAAAGAAGCAGGGCAGCATTTTCGGAATCAGGATTGTTTTTTAAATGAAGCCCCAAGGTTGTATTTTGAATTGTATTATCCTTTGAAAAATGGCTCAGGGTTTCATAAACCTTTTCATTTTGAGGACAAAAAGAATAAGTGTTGGGAGGGTTTTGAAATTTTCCCGTCAGGGGATCAGTTTTGAATAAAAGACTGCCAGGAATAAAATCAAGCATTGCCATACGGTTGAAAAACTGTACGGCAGTGCTGCTATGATCGTGAAATGTTTCGAAGCCTGCATCGACATCCGCGACGGATTGGGAAAGTTTATCAATAAAATTTTCAGGATCCTCAGGAAAAGTTCCATCAATCCCTAACCATTCTTGAGAACGATGGAATGCTTGGGTTCCTTCCAAAGACCATTGTAATTTTTCTTTGGGAACTTTTAGGGATGCGGATTGTAAGGTAAGTTTTACGGGAGAAGGTTGAGGCATGAAAGGATGAGTCACTTTCATTGCTTTTTCAGTGTTGATTCTGCGAATTTTTTCCTTTTGGGGTTTAATATCGATCAAGCCCATTTCTTCAAGTTTGAATCGAACAAGATTTGAAATCACATCGGGCGTATGAAGCGCTTCATCTTTTTGGAGCAGTTCCTTTTCTACTTCGAGAGAGAGCGTGTCTGCAATGCTTTCAGTAATTTTGGGGTTTCCTAAACTTAGAAGTTCTTTGACCAATCTTTTACGGTTAAAAGCGGAGTTTGAAAGTGCAGACGCATCCGAATTCCTCTTCGATTGACGGATGGATGACTGTTGCTGTCTCATTTATGCCTCCCTCTGTGTTTATTTGTCCTATTCCTTATTTTACAGCGCTTTGCATCATTTCTTCGACAACTTATCCCCAAGCAATCCACAGTTATTCACAGGTAATCCACAATATAGTGTGGTATGCTTTTATGAGACCACAAGATATTGTGGTAGTCAAGCTTGGTGAGGAAAAATGGAAGAAGAGAAATATGAAAATTATCTTATTTTTCAGGATTTTATATATTTTTTATCAGGATTAATTTTTTTGTTTTGCAAAATTCTTTAAAAAAACTAAAAAACTATAAGTATTTGTTATTACTAACTAATTTTTTGTTGTTTTGACGAATTTTATTAGACTCGGATAAGTGTTTGACACTCACTATTTGATTCAATATACTTTTTTTAATAAACAGCTAAAAACTTAAGTAAGTTTTGCTCATTTCATTCTGGGTTTATTTTATAGAAGTAGAATTCCGTTCTTTTGGGGTTTTCTGAAGTAAAAATAAAAAATTTTATCGAGGTGTTTGGTGTTTAGGAAGTTTGGCTTTTTTTTGCTGGCAGTATTTTTCGTAGCAGGTTGTGGTTCTGCGCCTAAAACGGCACAAACCCATTCCAAGAAAAAATACAGAAATTATTCTTATTATGACAG
>CAYPXN010000068.1:0-42005 GCA_964414715.1 uncultured Pseudomonadota bacterium
GGCTTGCAGCTTGCTCATTACTCAGACGAAAATGTGATCGTGAATGGAAATCAGTTTTCAAACAACACTGATGCCTTGTCGGGGAGCGGAGGTGGGGTGGCGATTAGTTTTACGGGAACAGCCATTACAAATCCCGTCGTGATTTCTAATAATCTTGTTTATGGAAATACTGTCGATCAGAAATTTGGAGGTATGGGAATTAATACTTATGTTCCGGTGATACTTGATATTGTGAACAATACGATTGTAGGAAACAAAACCGTGAATAGCGGTGTGACGGTGACAGCTCCTCCCGCACTTACTTATGATGGGGGAGGTTTGGGAATTTCCATTGCTTCAGACGATGTGGTGGTAAATTTATATAATAACATCATTTATGGAAATACGGCTCAAACGCCCAATACGGGAGATGATGTTGTTTTTGAAATTAATACTCATACTCCCACCTTGAATATCTTTAATAATAATTTAAGTTTCAATGGAATATGTAAAACAACTAATCCCTCGGATACTTCGACATATACCTGTGGTTTGACAAGTGTTGCAACGACCAACGGTGATAATTTGGATAATGTGGATCCTGGTTTTGTAGATACGGCGAGTGAAAATTATCATTTGTTGGAAAGCTCTCAGATGATTAAAGCGGGGAGTTCGAGTGCTCCGGGTTTGCCTGCTTTTGACATGACGGGAGTGGTGGCGATGGATAGTCCTCCGGATCTGGGAGCCTTGCAGTTTGTGCTGAGCCAGCTGGATATCAATTTGACTTCGTATAACTTTGGCAATTTTTCAGGTGGAACGCAGAGTCAGGTGTTTGTTTTAACGAATAATGGGAGTCAGCCCACGGATATTACGGGAATTACTCTGACAAATGATACGGATTTTGGATTGAACTTTAATGCGACGACGAGTTTGAACCGTGCTTTAAGAGCTGCGACAACAACGACGGCCTGTGGAAGTGGAAGTTTTAGTTTGGCAGCAGGAGCGAGTTGCAGTTTTGCGGTAAATTTTACGCCTCAGAATTTTGGAGCGATTAGCGGGGCGTTGAATGTGGCTTATGGGACGAGTTCAACGATTACGGTTCCCTTGACCGGTTTTGCGGGAGGGATCGGAGGCGGAGGATGTAGTATGAATCCTTTGTCCACTGCTTCATCCGCTCTTAATATAGTCTGGATGCTTCCTTTTACATTTTTATTGGCTTTTAGAAAGAGGCGTCTTTAAAGAGCAATCGAAATAAATAAAATAAAAAATCCTGCTTTCGTTCTTTGTGAGAGCGGGATTTTTTTATTTCTATTGTCATAATAATTTTGACAATTGTCATAATAATTAGTACAATAAGGGGTATGGATTTATCTTTTTTAATTCCTTCAAAAGTGCGCCGAGAAGTACTTCGTTTTTTTGCCGAAAATCCTTCGGTGGAAATGGGGGTGCGCGAAATTGCGCGCGAGCTCAAACTTTCTCCACAGGTGACTCATCGGGAATTGGTGAATCTGGAAAATTGGGGGTTTTTGTTTTCTTCCAAGAAAGGAAATACGAGAGCATTCCGGGTGAATGAGAGGTTTCAGTTATATCCAGCGCTTCGCCAAATATATGAGATAGATCAAGCAGATAAAAACAAGAGTTACGAGATCGATCAGGTTCAAGATCTCGATAAAATGATCGCGAAGGTTTCTAAAATTTCTGTGCCTAACTCCCTTTTGCGTAAGATGGGAACATCAAAGAGGTTAAAGCCTCGAGCTTGGGCAGAAGGTAAAATATTGTCAAAAAATATTTTATGAATAAGGAATTCCAAAAACATTTAAAAAAAATAAGTTTATTGGATGAAACGCGCAAAAAAATTACCTTGGCAGCTTTTTTAACGAAGCTTTTTCGGCAAGAAGGCGTGGGTTTGGTAGTCGTGGGAGGTGCAGCAGTCCAATATTATACCCTTTCTGAATTTGTGACCCATGACTTAGACGCAGTATTGAACGGTGATACAAAAGAAATTATTGAAAAAGTGATGCGTGATTTAGGATTTAAAAGAACCACTATGTATCGTCATTTTGAGCACCCTTTATTTGATTTTGTGGTGGAATTTCCTCCTTCCCCCATTGAAGTAGCAAGTCGTATCCTGAATAAAATGAACCTCGTAAAAACTTCAGAGGGAGAAGTGCAAGTTGTTCGAGTGGAAGATTTAATCATGGATCGCATTACGGCAGCTGTGGAGTGGAAAGACGGCGCTTCACTAGATCAAGCAAAGTTGATGTATGTAAAGCACCATAAATTTATCGATCAAGACTACCTCACCCAATTTGCCAAAGAAGAGGGCTATTTAAAAACCTTGAAAGAAGTGATGAAAGTGGTTGAAGAATCCTGAAGATTCCTCTTACAATCCCGCCCATGGCTAAACTTCTCATTAAAGATCTCAAAGAAAACGAAAATTTTGATACGACATTTTTGGTGAATCAAAAATCACTTTTGATTTCCAAAACCAATCGACCCTACTTGAGTATCAAGTTGGGTGATGCTTCGGGAGATGCTGAGGGAAGAGTCTGGGATCATGCAGAGGAAATTGCTGCCCTTTTTGATAAGAATGATTTCATTCGCGCCTTGGGACGTCCAGTGATGTATCAGGATAAAATGCAACTGAACATTGTGCGGGTGGAAAGATTGGATCCTGAAAAAGTAGATATTTCGGATTATCTTCCGGTGAGTCAGCGGAATATCGAGGAGATGTTTGCAAAACTTTTGTCTTTCATCCGAAACGATATTCGTAATTCTTGGGTGAAAAAATTTCTGCTTTCCATTTTTGAAGATTCGGAAATCGTCAAACGTTTCAAAAGGGCGCCTGCGGCCAAAACCCATCATCATGCCTGGATTGGCGGTTTGCTCGAGCATGTCTTGCATCTTTGTGAATTGGGTAAAGATGTTTTGAAACATTATCCCCAGGTAAATGCGGATCTGGTTTATACCGGTTTGATGTTGCACGATATCGGTAAAATCTATGAGATGAGTTATGAGAAATCTTTTGGATATACCGATGATGGCCAATTGGTGGGCCATCTGATCCAGGGCGTGGAGATGGTTTACGACAAGATTCGTTCCATTCCCCAGTTTCCTGATAAAATCAAAACCCACATCGTTCATTTGATTTTAGCCCATCATGGAAGGCTCGAATTTGGTTCTCCCAAACTTCCCATGACCATGGAAGCCATTATGGTTCATTATCTGGATGACATGGATTCAAAAATTCAGGGAGTGCTCGATTTGGCGGCCAAAGAAAATAATCCGGATTCGGATTGGGTTGCCTTTAATCGATTGTTTGGGCGTCCCATGTATATTGGTACCCGCCAAGATATGAAAGAAAAAGAAGGTTTAATTCTTTCTTCTTCATCACCGAATTCTTCTCCTAAAAAAAGTTATAAAGAGCCTTTGACCACGAATTTGGGAGATTTACTCAAAAAGTAAAAGTGCTACTCTCGCATTTTTGAAAGATTAAAAATTGAAGGGGTATATTTTTTTAGGAGGGACTATGTCTTGTTTTCGAGGGAAGATTTGTCTTTTAGTTTTTGTGTTTCTGTTTTTTCTTTTTTCTTTTCAACAAACTGCATTTTCTTTCGATGAACAAAACCTTCCCGATTCCCTCAAGCCCTGGATAAGTTGGGTGATGTATGGACATGAAGATGAAAAATGTCCGGGTGTGAACGGAGACAAAGTTTGTCAATGGCCCTCGGTACTCAGTTTAAAACTGAATGATAAAGGTGGAGAATTTAATCAGACTTGGAAAGTGATGAAGGAAGATTGGGTTGTTTTGCCCGGCAACGAAGAATTTTGGCCCCAAAATGTGAAAGTGAATGGTCAGCCTGTAGCAGTGATTTTTCGTGAAAGCTTTCCGGCTGTTTATCTGAAAGCAGGACAATACAATATCAGCGGAAATTTTAGCTGGGATAATCTTCCGGAGAGTTTTTCTATCCCCGAAGAAACAGGTTCTGTAAAGCTTTGGGTCAAGGGAAAAGAAATCCTGTTTCCACGTCGTGAAGAAGCGGGTTCGATTTGGCTCGAGCAAGAAGCGAAAGAGGGAAGTGGAGAAGATCATCTGGAAGTGCGCGTGAATCGAAAAATGGAAGATGAAATCCCCTTTGTTTTGCTGACAGAGATTCGTCTAGATGTTTCTGGAAAATCCCGTGAAGTAGTTTTAGGGAAGGCACTTCCTTCCGGTTTTGTGCCGATGTCGCTGTCCGGTTCTTTGCCTGCCCGTTTGGATGAACAGGGGCAATTGCATGTGCAGGCAAAAGCAGGTCAATGGACTCTTACTTTGGAAGCGCGTCATGAAGGTCCGGTAAATGAAATTCAGTGGACGCTTCCTGCAGCGCCTTGGCCCAATCAGGAAATTTGGGCTTTTGCGGCGGATAATAATTTTCGTTTGGTGAGTTTGGAAGGGGTTCCCACGATTGACCCTCAGCAGACCAATTTGCCCGATGCCTGGAAAAAATTACCCACGTATCAAGTGGAAGGTGACGCGACGATTCATTTTGTGGAAAAAAGAAGAGGAGATTCTGATCCTGCTCCGGATCAGTTGACCCTACATCGCCAATGGTGGCTCGATTTTGATGGAGGCGGTTTTACCATCCAGGACAGAGTTCAGGGAGCCTTAAAAAGAAGCAGCCGTTTGGAAATGAATCCTCCCATGCAATTGGGGCGGGTGGCAGTCAATGGGCAAGATCAGTGGATTACAAAATTGCCGGGTAGTGATCGTGAAGGAATTGAAATTCGGCAGGGAAATTTGAATATCTCGGCAGAAAGTCGACTGGAAGGCTCTTATCGCAGGGTGTCTGCTGTTTCCTGGGATCACAATTTTAAACAAGTGAGTGGAACTTTGAATCTTCCTCCGGGCTGGAAGGTATTTGCAATCTCGGGAGTGGATCAAAGTATTGATACCTGGCTAAACCGCTGGAGTTTGCTGGATCTTTTCGTGGTGCTGATTGTCTCGATTGCATTTTATAAATTGGCGGGACGTCCTTGGGGAATTTTGTCTTTGATTACATTGGCCTTAACTTACAAAGAGGCAGAGGCTCCACAATGGATTTGGCTTTTCCTGATTGTGGGAATTGCATTGGTACGTTTTCTGCCGGAAGGAAAATTTAAAAAAATCGTCAATATCTACCGTTTGACTTGTGTGTTGATTCTCCTGGTTTTGACGCTTCCTTTCATGGTGCGTCAACTGAGGGTAGCCTTGTATCCTTCCCTGGAATATCCTTACAAAGTTTTGGAAAATCGTCAGGGTTCTTATTCCAACTCTTTAGAACAAGAAAACGCACCCGCGGGGATGCTCAATGCTCCGGCTCCTCTTCCCCAAGCTCAGGTTGCAAAAGATAATGTGGCCATAGAAGATGAAAAAGCTCCGCCGCCCAAAATGATGCTGAAAAAAGAAGCAAAACTTCCAGCACCTCCACAAGAAGAAGGTATCGTCGGAGGAGTTGATAGAAATCAAATGGCGAAAATGGCCGTGCCCAGCATGTCCAAGTCCTCTGTTTCCAAAAATCTTTTGGAACAAAGACCCGGCACCAAAATTCAGACAGGACCTGGTTTGCCAAAATGGCTTTGGCAAAGTGTGCAGTTGAATTGGAGCGGTCCTGTTTCTAAAGACCAGAAAATCTTTTTCATGCTCATGCCTCCCTGGCTCAATTGTATTTTGGCCTTTGCGAGAGTTGCCTTATTGGGATTCTTCATTTTGGGTCTTTTGAAATTCCCCGGAAAATTCTGGCCTGAAAAAATTAAAACTCAATGGGCCATGGGTTTGGCAGCCTTATTCTTTTGTCTGATGATGGGGGTAGCACCTTCTGCTCATGCAGAATTTCCATCAGATAATATGTTGAATGAGTTGCGCGAACGTTTGTTGGCAAAACCGGACTGTGATCCGAATTGTGCGGCGATTTCGCGGATGAATCTAGAAGTGCAGGGAGCTCAGCTGAGAATACGTCTGGAAGTGAATGCACTGGTAGATTCAAGCATTGCTATTCCGGGAGGTAGAAAAGAATGGCTGCCCACCCAAGTGAGCATGGATGGACAAGGTTTTGCCGGATTCATCAGTCAGGAAGATGGTTCTTTATGGTTGTCCGTACCTGCGGGAGTTCATCAAGTATTGTTGGAAGGCTCTTTGCCGGATCAGGAAAGTGTGAATTTGGCTTTGCCATTAAAGCCTTACTATGTGACGGCGAATACATCGGGTTGGAGTGTGGAAGGCATTCATGAAAATGGGAGCGTCGACGATACTTTGCGTTTGATTCGTCGTGCAGCAGCATCAAGCACTCAGCCTGCCTCTAAAAATAGTAATAACAATTCGAATGTGTTTCCTCCTTTTGTAAAACTGGAACGACATTTGGAGTTGGGTTTGACCTGGCAGGTGCATAATAAAATTAGCCGACTGGGTCCCGAAGGAAGTGCGGTGTTGATCGAAGTGCCTTTGCTGGAAGGTGAATCTGTAACCAGTGAAGGCGTTCGAGTGAATCAAAACAAGGTGGCTGTAAACATGGGACCCACTTCCCGGGAGTTTACATGGGAGTCGGTTCTTGCAGAAAATCCAAAAATTCATTTGCAAGCTCCGCAAACCAATTCCTGGATGGAAACCTGGATCTTGGAAGTCAGTCCTTTATGGCATGTGACTTGGCAGGGAATTCCCGTAATTTTTAATCAACAAGATGCGGGTTTGTGGATGCCTGAATGGATGCCTTGGCCGGGAGAAAGTGTGGAGATTGAGATCAGTCGTCCGGAAGGTGTTGCGGGCCAGACCCTCACCGTTGATGATAGCACCTTGGAGGTTTCACCCGGATTACGTTTTACCGATATCAAATTGAATACAACGCTTCGGAGTTCCTTGGGAGGGCAACATACTTTTGTATTGCCTGAAGGTGCAGAAGTTCAATCCTTCAGTATTAACGGACAAAGTCAGGCGATTCGTCAGGAGGGAAGAAATCTGACCTTGCCTGTGCTGCCAGGTTCTCAGACTTTCAATATTCAATGGCAGGAGCCGGGTGGAATCAAATTTTTCTTCCGAGTTCCGGATATCAACTTGGGAATCAAGAGCGTAAACTCTGAAATTCAAATGCATCTCAGTGATAATCGCTGGATTATGCTGGTGGGTGGTCCTCGCATGGGGCCTGCGGTGTTGATTTGGAGTTTGATGATTGTATTGGTGTTTGCTTCATTTGCCTTGTCGAAGAGTCAGCTGACTCCCTTGAAAAGCTACGAATGGATTTTATTGGGTGTGGGTTTGTTTCAATCTCCTTCAAGTCCTATTGTGGTGACCCTGATTGTAGTGGGTTGGTTGTTGGCTTTGGCTTGGAGAAAGCGAAAAGTGGAAATGGCGAATTTGTTTTTCAATTTTCGACAAATCGTTTTGTGGAGCTGGGCTTTGGTGGCGATTGTGCTCTTGTTTGTAGCAATTTCACAGGGTTTGATAGGTTATCCTGATATGCAAATAGAAGGAAATGGTTCGAGTGCAAATTTGTTGCGATGGTTTCAGGATAGAACCACGACATTGCTTCCCCGTCCTTGGGTAATTTCTTTTCCTTTATATCTTTATCGCATTTCCATGCTGGCTTGGGCCTTGTGGTTGGCGGTTGCTTTTATTCGCTGGTTAAAATGGGTTTGGGCTTGCATGGGTGAAGGAGGATTTTGGAGGAAGATGCAGAAAGTGCTAAAAGAAGAACCCGTTAAAAAATGATTATTTAGAAAGGTATAATAGAAGACTTAAGAAAATGCAGAGTCCCAAGAGAAGCCAACCCGTGACTTGCATTACTTGGATGCGGGTTTTGGAAGCTTCTTCAGGAAGTTTGATGTTATGCAGGTTTTTACCTTTGATCTGAGTGGAATCATACCATTCATTTACGTGATGCATCCAGCGAGGAGACAGGATCATGGCGATGCTAAAAAGGATGGGTAAAATAAAAATGAGTAGATAGTGCATTAAGTCCATCGTTTAATTTTTCCGTAAACCTTGCGATCTTTTTTGGGCCTTCGATGCGAAGGCCCTTTTTTTTGTGTGCCTTTTTTCGGATCAAAACCTTCTTCTTCGTCATTTGAGAAAGAAGCATGTCCACGTGCAATGCGGGAAAGAATACGATCAAATTCTTTCGAATTCATGGCCGAAGCTCCTGCTTTTTGGGAGTTTTCGACCACTTCACGATCCGAGCTCACCACAATCGCAGCGTGTCTTTTTTGTTGGGCAAGTTCAACAATTACTTCGTCGGCGATTTCTCCACCCTTGGTAAAAAGAGTGGTAACGGGGCCATGATATTCTTCATGACGGTGGAACTCAGCGCTTCCTCCGTGATCAAATACACAAATTATTTTTTCTCCAGACATGTAGGCAAATTCTTTGAGTCGTGAAATTAACTCGTGTTGCGCCTTTTCAAAATTTTTGGATTCAATCAAAACAAGGTCGTGAGATTGTCGTATGAGATTGAAACCATCAATAATCCAAGTAGAAGCCATATTTTTTTCACTTTTTTTTAAAAACTATTTTTTAAGCAGCAGATTAATTTTTAAGCATCTTGTTAAGATTCAGTTAAGAGACCTTGATTGCAAATATACGAAAGTATTTTGAATTTGTAATAGTTAATTTGGCATAAACCTTGCTTGCTATTGAATAAGTTTTTGTAAAAAAAAATAAAGTCGATAAAGATGAATACTTACTAAGAGTTATGAGGAGATAAAGCTAGACAGCAAAAGAAATCGTATGTTAGGCGCTAGCACCTTCCTCTATCAGGTTTTTTTAATGAGCTCCTTGAAGAATACCTAAATGGAAGAATAAAGATAAAGCGCTTTTCGAGGTTAATAATATCATGATGAAAAAAATTGTCGCCATTATCAAACCCTTTAAGTTGGATGAAGTTAAAGATGCTCTCAAAGAAGCGGGAGTTCAAGGTCTTACAGTTATAGAGATCAAGGGTTTTGGGAGACAAAAAGGTCACACCGAACTTTATCGAGGTGCGGAATACGTGGTGGATTTTCTTCCCAAGATCCAGCTTGAAATCATTGCAAAAAGTGAAGATGTGCAAAAGATTGTGTCCGCAATTGAGAAATCAGCAAAAACCGGTCGAATTGGTGATGGAAAGATTTTTGTTTCACCGATTGAAGAAGTCATCCGAATTCGAACGGGGGAAACAGGCCCTAATGCGATCTAAAAATTTTGTATGTTTTAAATTGAAACAAAAACCAAGAAGGAGTGTTTTGTATGTCTAAAACGCCTAAAGAAGTTCTTGCCTTTGCCAAAGAAAATAAGGCGGCAATGGTCGATATTAAGTTCACCGACTTTCCAGGAACCTGGCAACATTGGACTTGTCCAATTTCCCAGTTTTCAGAAAGCACTTTCGAAAACGGTTATGCATTCGATGGTTCTTCCATCCGTGGATGGCAGCCCATTAATGCTTCTGATATGTGCATGATTCCTGATCCGAACACTGCAGTGATGGATCCTTTCACCAAGGTTCCCACTTTGACCATGATTGCAGATATCGTGGATCCTATTACTAAACAATCTTACAGTCGTGACCCCCGCTATGTTGCAAAGAAAGCAGAAGCTTTTGTGAAATCGAGTGGTGTGGGTGATACCATCAACTTTGGTCCGGAAGCAGAATTTTTCGTGTTTGATTCGGTTCGTTTCGATCAAACTGTAAACGCTTCATGGCATTGTGTGGATTCTATCGAAGGTCGATGGAATTCGGGTAAAGAAATTCTTCCCGACGGTACTCCGAACTTGGGTTATCAACCTGCTTATAAAGGTGGTTATTATCCTGTCGCTCCTTTCGATACCTTGGTGGATATTCGTGCTGAAATGTGTCTGGAAATGGAAAAGATCGGGATGACTGTGGAAGCCCAACATCACGAAGTGGCGACCGGTGGACAATGTGAAATCGATTTCAAGTTTTCCACTCTTACGGCAACTGCAGATAATTTGATGTGGTTCAAGTATATCGTGAAGAACGTTGCTCGTCGTCATGGTAAAACCGTGACCTTCATGCCCAAGCCTTTGTTTGGCGATAACGGTTCTGGTATGCACTGCCACCAATCCATTTGGAAAGGGGATACTCCCTTATTCGCAGGTGACAAGTATGGTGGACTTTCTGAAATGGGTCTCCATTACATTGGTGGTATTTTGAAACATGCCAAAGCTTTGGCCGCATTTACCAATCCTACTACCAACTCTTATCGTCGTTTGGTTCCCGGTTATGAAGCTCCTGTAAACTTGGCTTACTCTGCACGTAACCGATCTGCTGCGATTCGTATTCCGATTGTGACCTCTCCTAAAGCAAAGCGTATCGAAGTTCGTTTCCCTGATCCTTCTGCAAACGGTTACCTTGCTTTTGCAGCGATGTGTATGGCCGGATTGGATGGTGTGAAAAACAAAATCGATCCAGGTTCTGCACTTGAAAAAGACATTTATTCTCTTTCTCCTGAAGAATTGAAGAATGTTCCTCAAATGCCTGGAAGTTTGGAACATTCTCTCAATGCCTTGAGAGACGACCATGAGTTCTTGCTGAAGGGTGAAGTATTTACTCCCGACGTGATTGAACGCTGGTTGGATTACAAAGTAGAAGCTGAATTGGATCCGATTCGTTTGCGTCCGGTTCCTTATGAATTCGCTTTGTACTTCGATATTTAATACTTAGGGTATGTCCCTAGTGATATTTAAAAAGGCCTCTGTCTGAATAAGACAGAGGCCTTTTGTTTTTGCCATGCAAAAGCCTAAAAAATGTGCATGGTGTTGTTCTTAAAAGGCCTGTTTTTAGCTCTTTCCCGTCACATAAGTTTTTAAAATCACTACTGTTCTGGTTTTGCCAGTTTTTGGCATGTCCGTTGCTTGTTATTGAAGTGCTATGACGGATCCTACAGGAAATACAACACAAGCCCCTTTACTTAGTCCTTATCGGCTCACTTTTGAGGGAGGACCGAGCTGGTTAAGTCCGGCTTCGGGAGCAAATAGTTTATCAGGTTTTAGTGTGGGTGCTCGTTTGGGGCAAAGTTATTCCCTTTCTGAAAGATGGCGTTGGGCGATTCAGGGTGTTTTTTCTTACTCTAATTATTATGCGGAGCATGGAAATCTGAATCGTATTGGAATTGGTTTTGAAACAGGTCCTGAAGTGACTTTGGTCCCTAACATGCTGGGTCTTTCCTTGTATGCAGGCCTTCAACAAGGATTTTATTATTCACAGAATGTGTCGTGGCCTTCCGCCTTGGGACATGCAAGCTTTGATAATACTTCTGTCGCGGCACTTTCATTAAGACCCGAATTTACTTTGTTTGGAGGAATGCTTACCGCGGCTTTCGAGTACGGTCATGACTTTGGTCTTTCGGTTCCCGGACCCACCATGTACGATTCGCCTGTAGCCTTCTCCCCAAATCGTTATAGTTTGTTGTTCTCTTTTGATTTCATCAGAGCGTTTTATGCGATGCGAAGAAATGGGTTTACGGGAGCGTCAGATAGCATGGCCCAGTTTATCACAGGCATCAAGCCTTCTGCTTTGGTGGAAGGATCTTATAATTATAGTTTTAATAATCCCTCGGATCGTGATGGCTTGCCCGGACAAAATACTTTTAGAACCAATACTCCTTTTCATAATCGTCCTCGGTTAAATTTGCTTCAAGTAGGACTTGAACGTCCTTCGACAGAAGGCTCTCCCTTTGGTTTCAAATTTGCGGCAGGTTTCGGGCAGGATCCCGTTTCTTTTGCTCCCCGAAGTTCTTTGATCGAACCTGTGATTGGAGCTCAAGGAAGGCCGGATACGCAATATTTTGCGCTTCAACAAGCTTACCTTACTTACCGTTTTCCAGTCTTGGATGGATTGACTTTCCAAGCCGGACAATTTGGAACCACAGTGGGGAATGAAATTCCGGAAGGGCCCTTAAATACCTTTTTAATACCGAGTCGAGGCTTGAATAATACTTTGGCAGAGCCTTTTTATCATGCCGGAGCAGGTTTGCGTCTTCGTTTTCAGGAAGAAACGGATAATCATGGAGATCAAGATCCTTCCAATGACGAAGTGACAAGTTATAAAGAAACTTTTGTGGGTGTGGTGAATGGTTGGGATTCTGTGTTGGGTCATGAAGGTGGACCCACCGTGATGCTGGGTTTCAATCATCAGCTAAACACCCGTTTTAACTATGCATTGAATTATCTGATCGGTGCTCAAGATCGCGGAGCTCAGGGACTTTTTAATTTCAATGCTCTTTATAAGCCCGTGGACGAATTGAGTTTGGGAACTAATCTTGATTTTGGACATGGAAACAATCCGGATACGGGCGATCATACCTTATGGTTTGGTTTGGGTTTGTATCAGCAATATAATTTAAAGCTTGGAGAGGCTTTTACCTTGGCACCGGCTCTTCGTGAGGAAGTATTTACGGATCCTCAAGGTGCACGAACAGGAACTTCTCAGACACTTTTGTCGGTGACTGGGGCCCTGAATGCTCTTTTTCCCTACGGCTTCGGATTGGCACCTGAAATTCGTCACGACCATTCCGTGGGGCGTGATGCGGGTGTGGAAGGGCCTTTCTTTTCCGGGAATCATGCCTCCGAGAGCAATACCACTTTTATGCTCAGGGCTTTCTGGCGATATCCTTTTAATTAATTTCTTTCCTTATTCGTAGCTCCCCGCTAACCTATAGCCTTCATGAGCAAGAGTTCTGGTAAAAAAATCTTTGCCCTTTTAAACTTGGCCTACCAGTTTGTTTTGCATTGTCTGGGAAAATTGTGTTTTTGGAGAAAAAAAGGGATTGAGCAATTCCGGAATAACTATCGTCTGGATAGTTTTTTGCCTTTAACTTTAGCAGAAACCCAGAATCTTTTTTCATTTTCAGCCTGCCTGAATTGTCGACTTTGTGATAGTGCTTGTCCGGCCCTGTTTAAAATTTCGAGGGATCGTTTTCCCGGCCCCAGTTTTTTATTAACGACTTCTTCGCGTTCTTTCCGGGATCTGTGGGCGAGCAGTCTTGATTTGAGCTTGTGCAGTGATTGCGAAGAATGTGTGAAAGTTTGCCCGAATAAAATTGATGTAAAAGAGGCTGTGCGATTTATTCATAAAAAAGTCGTGGATCAGATTCAGTATGTTTCAGGGGGCGCTGCATAAAGTTTTTTGAAAGAGGGGAGGGGTGTTATTTTCTACAGAGCAGCTTCTATAAAAATTCCCAGAAAAGTCATTGCAGCCTTGCAAAAGATTTGCTCGGAAGAGAATGTTTATTGCTCTGATAATCCCCGTATTGCCTACAGTCGTGATAGTTCCACCTCAAAACTTTTGGAAAGTCATGCGGGAAAAATTTCTCAACTTCCGGATGTGGTGGTAATTCCCAAAAATGCCGAAGAAATTTCGAAAATATTGGCTTTGGCAAATCTTCATAAAATTCCAGTGATTGCTTATGGCGGTGGTTCGGGTGTTTGCGGAGCTGCTGTTCCTGCCAAGGGCGGGATTGTGATTGATATCAAACGTCTCGACAAAATTTTGTCGATCGATCGTGAACATCTGATTGCGAGAGTTCAGACCGGTATTGTGGGAGAAATTTTGGAACGCGAGTTGAATGTAGCGGGATATACCCTGGGGCATTTTCCCTCGTCGATTTATAGCGCTACCTTGGGCGGCTATCTCGCCTGCCGTTCTGCAGGTCAGCTTTCCACAAAATACGGCAAAATCGAGGATATGGTACAAGCTTTAACGGTCTGTTTGGCAGATGGAAAAACCATTCAGGTTCACGCGGAAGAAAAGAATTCGTTGCAGGATTTGTTTGTGGGAAGTGAAGGAACCTTGGGTGTGATTACGGAAGCAAGTCTTAAAATTCACCCTCTTCCTGAAGCAAGACAGTTTGTAGGATATCGTTTTTCCAATCTAAGTCAGGGATTAGAAGCCATTCGTCTTTTTATGCAGCGGGGTTTAAGGCCTGCAGTGGTACGTTTGTATGATCCTTTTGATTCCTTTTTCTTTCAGTTCAAGGGAGGTTCAGATTCTTCTTCCTCTTGGAGTGAAAAGCTAACATCGATGATTCCAGAATCAGTGAAATCCTTGTTCATGGAGCTTCATCGCCAAAGTTTTCAGGGAATTTTGTCGGAAGCTTCTGCTTTAAATCGTTTTATTGATTGGGTTTTCTCCAGTTGTCTTTTGATTTTGGGTTTTGAAGGGCCTGCCTGGAAAGTGAAATGGGAATCTCATCAGGTAAATAAAATTTGTGAATTTGAAAAAGGAAAAAATCTCGGAGAAGAAGTGGGTTTGCGTTGGTTGAAAAAACGATACAGCATGGGATATAAACTTTCTCCCCTCATTGCCCAAGATTGCTTTGCAGATACCATGGAAGTGGCAGCTCCCTGGAGTAAACTGGAAGAACTTTATAAAAATGTAAAAAAAGCGATTTCTCCCAAAGCTTTGGTGATGGCCCATTTTTCACATGCTTATCACGAAGGTTGCTCTATTTATTTTACCTTTGCGGCACATGCTTCTTCCTACGAAGGAAATCTTCGGCTTCATCGGGAAATTTGGGATTTAGCTCTGAAGGCAACGGCTCAATCAGGAGGAACGATCAGCCATCATCATGGGGTAGGGAGTCTGAAAGCCCAAGCCTTGGTGGAGCAGTTGGGACCTTTGATGGCCTGGTTTAAAAAAACAAAACAGGTGTTGGATCCGAAAGGAATTTTGAATCCTGGAAAAATGGGATTATGAAGGTGGCTACGACGAATTTTTCAAAATTATCCCAGCTTTCTTTGTTATGAAAAAAGATAAATTATGATCGAAATCGATGAAATTTCTCATTTGGTGACTTTAGAAACAGAGTATTCTCTGAAGGAGATTGAAGCTCAACTCGCAGAGCGGGCTTTTACCTTGTCTTATTTTGTTCCTCCCGCGAATGAATTAAAACTCGAGGAAGCTTTGTCGAAAAAAGCGAAAAATCTTTATCTTACGGGAGAGTGGGATGATTTGTGTGTTTCCTTGCAAATTCATTCCAAGGATCAGAAAAATCTGAAAACTTTTCTCACTCCCCGACAAGCAGCGGGGCCGGACTGGAAAAATTTTATTTTGGGAAGTGGTGTTTCCTTGGGTTTTATTTACAAAGCTACCTTGAAAGTTTTTCACAAACCGACACATTTTATTTATCTTTCGGTGGCTTTACCTCATGATGTGGCCAGTCATGTTTTAGAACAAGAACTGAGTCTGTTAGAACTGAAACCTCTTGTTTTTGCACGTTGCGGATCAATGCAGCTTCCCAAGGTTCTGAAGTTGGGGAAAGCATCGCATATTTTGCTCGCATGTTGGGCGGGAAGTCGGGATTATATTGATGCCCACAAAAGGGCAATCGAGGCTTGTTTGGAGGATCGCTACTCCTGGAAATGGATCGAGGGAAAATCTTCACAGATTCAAGCGAACAAGCTTTTGCATGAAAGGTATCCTCTTTCCCCCTGGGGAGGTAAGAGGAAAGATAAAAAAGAAAGTGTGAATCGGGGTCTACAAAAGAAAATTGCGGAAGCGATCAGTCATGGATATTAAGCAATCACGAAGTTATTGTACCGCCTGTCCCAAGATGTGTCATTTTTCCTGTCCTGTTGCCCAGGTTGAGAAAAATGAAAGCTATGCTCCTGCGCTCAAACAGCAAACTGCAAAAATGATTGCCGAGAAAAAAATCCCCCTGAATGCAGATCATGCTTTGCCGGCTTATAAATGTCTTTCTTGTCATAGCTCCCAAAATTATTGTGATCATGAAATTATTGTCGCAGATTCTCTTCAGGAAATTCGGGAGATGGCCGTAAAAGTTCATGCTGCTCCTCCGGAAGTGTATTTGTACGAGAAAAAGTTTAAAAAATTTAGCAATCCTTACGGAATTGATTTGTCTGCGAAGCTCAAAAAGCTTCCCGAAGAATGGCTTGAGCTCGCAAAACCGAAAGTGTTTTTGCCAAGCTGCCATCAACAGGGAGTAAATCCAAACTCCTCCCAGGAATATCTGAATCTTTTTAAAAAATTGAAGGTGCAGGATTTGCGTTTTTGTTCTGACACAATACAGTGCTGCGGTTATTCCCTTTACCAATTAGGTTTTCGGGATGAATTTGAGGAATTGGCAAATATACAATTTAACCAACTTAAAGAAGCCGAGCAGGTGATTGTGGGTTCTCCCGAATGTGCGTGGGCCATGCGGGAAATTTATCCAAAAATAGGACTCAAGTGGAAAATTCCTGTTTTAAGTTTGTTTGAGTATGTGGAGCATTTGCTTCAAAAAACTCCCTATAAAACCAAATTGGAAAGTGCGGACAAGTTTATCTATCATGATTCTTGCTATATGGGACGATACCAAAAGATCTATGATTCCCCCCGGCATTTATTGGAAATCCTGACAGGGCAGGAAGTGGGTGAGTTTCGCTGTAATCGGGAGAATTCGATGTGTTCGGGTGCAGGAGCGGGATATTCTTTGCATTCCCCAGAACCCGCTCGCGAAATGGCGGGGGGCCATATCCGGGAAATGAAAGAACAGGGTATAAAAATTTTGGTGACTGCATGTCCTCAAGCACAACAGCATTTTAGATCGCTCAAAGAAGACATTGTTGTAAAAGATTTGATCAGTTTTTTAGGGGAGCACTTGTTATAACTTTCAAAAAAAAAAGCTCCTCAGACGAATTTTTTAAAAACTTTCAGACCTTATTTGGACGCACTAAACGATACTCCTAGCTCCGAGACCCACCTGAAAATTTTTAAAAAATTATCTGAGTCGCTTTTCTGGAAATTATGTCCAAAAAAATTCCCTATTTTATCGTAAATCCGCAGGCGGGCGGAGGAAGAACTCGTAAGCTTTGGGGAGATTTAAGTACCCAGATTGAAAATATTTGGGGAAAATGTAATTTTGTCTTTACCCAAAAAGAAGGAGATGCGGTTCGCCATGCGCGCCTTGCCTGTGAAAAAAAACAGGAAGTCATTGTAGCCGTGGGCGGAGATGGCACTCTGCATGAAGTGGTGAACGGAATTTTGCAGGCGGGTTTGTCTTGCGCAAAAGAAGTCTCTCTGGGAATTATTTCAATGGGAAGCGGAGACGATTTTATCAAAACTCTTTCCCTTCCAAAAGATCCTTTGCAAGCCCTGAAAGTAATTCAGCAAAGAAAAAGTAAAAAGATTGATGTGGTTCAGGTGGATTTCATGGGCCACAAACATAAAAAAGAGTCCCGTTATTTTATTAATCTGGCCGATTTTGGATTGGGGGGACGCGTGATGCAGAAAGTGAATGCCTCCAAGAAAGTGTTTGGCTCCCAGCTTACCTATTTGTTTCATGCCTTGAGTACTTTGGTCACTTTTTCTCCTTTTTCCGTGGTGATAGAAGGGCAAGATCAAAATTTTCATTTTCATAAAATGATTTTGGGCCTGGTGGCGAATGGCAAGTATTTCGGAAGCGGCATGTGTGTGGCTCCCGAAGCAAAACTGGAAGATGGCTTGATGGATGTGATTATGGTGGAGAAAATGGGAATCATGGAATTCATTCGTATTATTCCCCAAGTATATCGGGGAGAAAAAATTCAAAATTCAAATATTTTCAGATTCAAGGCAAAAAAGTTTTATGTACAGCCCACTTCTTCAAAGCCGGTGTTTATTGAATTAGATGGTGAACAACCCGGATCTTTACCCGCAAGTTTTGAGGTCTTGCCTCAGGCTATTCATGTGTTTGTATAAATTTTCTTGCAAAGTTTTTAAAGAAAAGGGACCCTTTCGTCATTAAATGATCATATGAATGGGAGGGTCTCAAAGACCAATCCATATAATCGAGGAGGATAAAATATGTCTGAAGTGTTAGTGGTTACATCAAAAGTAAAAAAATACATTAAAGATAAAGCCGACATGAACACATCGGGTTCTACGGTGGAAGCTCTTACAAAAATCGTGGAAAAAGCCATTGATCAGGCCATTGAACATGCCAAAGGTGATGGTCGCAAGACAGTGATGGATCGCGATTTTCCTGTATAAGCAGCTTTTATATACATTTTAAAGCGCTCCCAGGATGAATTTCTCAAAAAACTTTTAGAACGTTGCTTTTAGGCTTCGTTCGGTACTGTAGTGCTACGAGACCCACCTAAAAGTTTTTTTCTAAATTATCCTGGGGGCGCTTTTGTTTTCTTCTAACTTGACAGCGCTTTTCCCATTCGATACTTCGAAAACCATGAAACTTACACCTCCCAGCCAAGGCGCAAAAATCAAAATCGTAAACGGCAAGCTCCAAGTGCCCGAACAACCCATCATTCCTTTTATTGAAGGGGATGGAACAGGGCCTGATATTTGGCGTGCTTCCCAACGTGTTTTTGATGCGGCGGTTGAAAAAGCTTATTCGGGAAAACGCAAAATTTCTTGGTTTGAAGTTTATGCCGGTGAAAAGGCAAAAGCTGTTTATGCTGCGGATTGTCCTCCCAATTTTCTTCCCCAGGAAACTCTCGATGTCATTCGCGAATATTTAGTGGCGATTAAAGGTCCTTTGACCACTCCGGTGGGAAAAGGAATTCGTTCCTTGAATGTGACTCTTCGCCAAGAACTTGATTTGTATGTTTGTCTCCGTCCGGTTCAATATTACAAAGGCGTTCCTTCGCCGGTAAAGGCTCCCGAAAAAGTGGATATGGTGATTTTCCGTGAAAATACGGAAGATATTTACGCAGGTATTGAATGGGAGGCATTAAGCGCCGATGTTAAAAAAGTGATCGATTTTATTCAGGGTGAAATGAAAGTAAAAAAGATCCGTTTTCCAGAGACTTCAGCAATTGGAATTAAACCTGTTTCCATTGAAGGTTCGAAACGCTTGATTCGCGCGGCCATTGAATATGCCATCGCCCACAAGAGAAAATCGGTTACCTTGGTTCATAAAGGAAACATTATGAAATTCACCGAAGGTGGATTTCGTCAATGGGGTTATGAGCTCGCCAAAGAAGAGTTCGCTTCTCAAGTGGTGAGTTGGGAAGAGTGTGGCGGAAAAGTTCCCGCAGGAAAAATCCTGATTCAGGATGTGATTGCGGATGCTTTCCTTCAACAAATTCTTACCCGTCCTGCAGAATATGATGTGATTGCAACTTTAAACTTGAATGGGGATTACATCAGTGATGCCCTGGCCGCCCAGGTTGGGGGTATTGGAATTGCCCCCGGTGGAAATATCAATTATGTGAACGGTGCCGCAATTTTCGAAGCGACTCATGGTACGGCTCCCAAATATGCAGGCTTGGATAAAGTGAATCCGGGTTCTGTGATTCTTTCTGGTGCCATGATGTTTGAATACCTGGGTTGGAATGAAGTTTCCCAAAAGATCAAATCCAGTTTGGAAAAAACCATTCTCCAAAAAACCGTGACCTACGACTTCGCCCGTCTTATGGAAGGCGCTAAAGAACTCAAATGTTCCGAATTTGGCGATGCAATGATAAAAAATATGTAAAACGGTTTAATCCCGTTTTTGAAGGCTGCATCCACCGCTTCCACCAGAACTTCCCGAGACGTTTACATTTACAGACGCAGAGTTGTTACCTGAATTCGAATCAATTTCAGTTCCTGCTACCGTAGCAGTGTTAGTCAAGGTGCCGGATGAAGCTGCAGTGACTGTAACTGTTGTGGTTACGCTTGAACCATTATTGATTTGTCCTAGGGAGCAAGTGATAGTTCCGCTTGAATTTGAACAAGAACTTCCGTTGTCGGGAGTGGCAGAAACAAAAGTGTTGCTGGCGCTTCCTGAAAAGGTGTCTGTAAGTGTGACCAACATATTATTGTTGGGTCCGCTATTGGTGACTTTGATCGTGTAAGTGACATTGCTTCCGGAGTTTAGGGAAGAACTGGATGCGCTGTTTGTAATGCTCAAATCAGAAGTCCCCAGTTCTGTTGTGCTGACATCACAAGCAGTACTTGCAGGTCTGGTTTGACCACGTTGGTCCGATGTAAGAACGGCTCCTGCGGTATCCTGGCAGCCCGCTGGATTTCCCTTGTTGATGGCGTCACTATTTGACATCAAAAGTGGGGTTTGGGTGGTGCCGCCATAATTTCCCAGGCTTTGCAAGCCGGCTCCAGTGAGACTGTTTTGATCATGCGTGGTGGCACCCGCTACAGTGCAGTTACCCATATCTCCAAACATATTGTAATCGGCAGACGTGAAAGCGCCGGGAGCCGTGCCTGCATTACAATTGAGATTTGAAGCTGCTGTGTTTCCCACTAAAATGGAATTGGCAATATTTACGTTTGCAGAAAAACCAAAGCTAATACCCCCTCCGGAGTTTGTCGCAGTATTATTGGATATGGTCGCATTACGAAGAATAATGGCACTACCACTTGTGGCATGCATAGCGCCGGCATTTGTGCTCGATTGATTTCCCGAAATTGTAGTGTTGTTGATTTTAAGTGTTGTCGTATCTGAATGAGTGGCTCCTCCGACGACCGTGGCTTGATTATTAGAAAGTGTGCTGTTGTTGAAAGTGACGGTGCCTCCTCCCGTTGCAGAAAGCCCGCCCCCATTAGCGCTTGCCTTGTTGTTGTTGAGGGCCATGTTGTTTAAAATCAGAGTATCTCCTCCATTATTCACAAACTCAACGGCTCCTCCGTTTCCTGTGACATTTCCTCCTGTGAGTGTAATGCCGCTGAGAATAACATTGATTGATGAAGCATCGCTGGGGATATCAAAAATGCGGTCGTTGATGGCGGTGGCATTAATAGAGGTATTGTTTGCTCCGGCACCATTGATCGTGAGGTCATGTGTGAGAATATCGAGATCGCCTGCAAAACCTGTATTATCGCTTCCGGAAATAGTCAGCGTGTAGGATCCAGCCGGTAAGGTGATGGTGCTACTTACATCTCCGCTCACATTGGCAGAAAGGACCGCTTCTCTTAAAGAACATCTTCCACTGGATGCACAACCGTTGGGAGGGGCTACGGGGCTAGGATCATCAAAAACATTGACGGTATAATTTGCAGCTTGGCTAGTAGATGCATGGGTTAAGCTCAAAAAAATAAATACAACGAATAAAAGTTTGGAAAATATACTTTTCATAAGAATGCCTCTCCAATTTGGACAAGATTTGATAACGCTTGAAAGTATAACAAAAGAAGCTAGGCTTGTAAGCGCATTTTTTTTAAAAAAATCGCTTGAAAATCCTTCCAAGACAATAGAGAAGGGGAATCTGTCAAATATTCGGCACGGGAATCCTCACAAAAATCCCGATCTATTAATGAACGCAGGAGATTTTTTATGAAAAGGCCTAAAATTGCCTTAATTGGTGGTGGAAATATTGGTGGTGAGCTTGCCCAACGCATTATGGAAAAAGAGCTCGGGGATGTGGTCATCTTTGATGTGGTGGAAGGAGTGCCCCAGGGTAAGGCTCTCGATTTGATGGAAACCCGCCCCGTGGATGGTTCGGATAGCAACATCACAGGTACCCAGGATTATAAAGATATTGCAGGATCTGATGTGGTCATTATTACCGCCGGTTTGGCACGTAAGCCGGGTATGAGCCGCGATGATTTGTTGGCGAAAAATCTTGAAATCATGAAAACCGTGGCCAATGGGGTAAAACAATATGCTCCGAATGCTTTTGCCATTGTGGTTTCAAATCCCTTGGATGCAATGGTCTATGCTTTCCAAAAAATTTCCGGTTTTGATCCCAAAAAAGTTGCGGGAATGGCAGGAGTTTTAGACTCGGCACGCTTTCGTTGTTTCGTAGCAATGGAATTGGGAGTGAGTGTGCAAGATGTTTCTGCCCTTGTTCTGGGTGGACATGGAGATGACATGGTCGCGCTTCCCCGTTTTTGTACCGTGAATAGTATTCCGGTGACCGATTTGATTTCCAAAGAAAAACTCGATGCGATTGTGAAGCGTACCCAAATGGCGGGAGGAGAAATCGTCAACCTTCTGAAAACGGGTTCTGCGTATTTTTCGCCGGCTGCTTCAGCGATTGCGATGGCTGAAAGTTATTTAAAAGATAAGAAACGTGTTTTGGCCTGTGCCGCTTACCTGAATGGGGAGTATGGTGCGAAGGGTGTTTTCATGGGAGTTCCCGTGGTCATTGGGGGTAATGGAGTAGAACGCGTGATCGAGTTGAATTTAACTCCTGAAGAAAAGAATCTTTTGAATGGCAGCTTAGAGCATGTAAAAAATCTTGTTGCAGAAGTAAAACTTTAAACTTTGCTGTATATCCGATTCTGAAAACGTTTTATTAAGTGAGGATAGATAAATGCAGAATGGAATCACTTTCACGAAGGCGGAAAAATATTTTTATCTTCGACGCCTTCATTCTCTTTCCGGTTTGCTTCCCATTGGCCTTTTTTTTCTAGAACATATTTATAGCAATGCCGTCTCTCTCCAAGGAGCCAGTGCTTACAACGAGATGGTAAACAAGCTGATGGAAATTCCCTTTTTACCCGTGATTGAAATTGTCACGATTGCCTTGCCTCTCCTTTTCCATATTGTTTTAGGAATCGTGATCTATCTGACCAGTAAGAATAACGTGCTCCAATATTCTCATGCAGAGAACTGGAGATATTTTTTGCAAAGAATTACCGGTGTGATTGGAGTTTTCTATATTGGTTTTCATGTTTGGGAGACCCGTATTCATGCAGCTTTGAGTGGACAACATGTCAGTTATGAAAGAATGCAACAGTTGTTGAGTACTCCCTGGGTATTTTGGTTTTACTTGCTGGGAGCTCTAAGTTTAACTTTCCATTTTTGCAATGGGTTATGGACCATGGGAATTACCTGGGGCTTGACAGTGAGTGTGCGTGCTCAAAGAATGACTTCTGCAGCTTGCATGTTACTGTTTGTAGCCTTAAGTGCAGTTTGGGTTCAAATTTTGTTTCATTTTGTGGGGTGGATTTAAATGGCTAAACCAAAGATTATTGTCGTAGGCGGTGGACTTGCAGGATTGATGGCCACTATTAAAATTTCAGAAGCGGGTGTGCCGGTAGATTTATTTTCTGTGGTTCCCGTAAAAAGATCTCACTCAGTGTGTGCGCAAGGCGGGATTAATGGTGCCGTGAATACCAAGGGAGAAGGAGATTCCACCTGGCAACATTTTGATGACACTATTTACGGTGGCGATTTTCTTGCCAATCAGGAACTTCCCAAACAAATGTGCGAAGCGGCCCCCTCTATTATCTACATGCTCGATCGCATGGGAGTAATGTTTAATCGTACACCCGAAGGTTTGATTGATTTTCGTCGTTTTGGTGGAACCTTGCATCATCGTACTGCTTTTGCGGGTGCTACGACTGGGCAGCAACTTTTGTATGCCCTTGATGAACAAGTTCGTCGTCAAGAAGTGGCGGGCTTGGTCAACAAGTATGAAGGATGGGAATTTTTATCTGCCATTCAAGATGACGATGGAAACTGTCGTGGAATTGTCGCCATTAATCTTGATACCTTAGAAACGCGTTCTTTCAAAGCCGATGCAGTGATTATTTGTACCGGGGGTCCCGGACTTATTTTCGGAAAAAGCACCAACTCCCTCATTTGCACCGGTTCTGCCGCCTCTTCCCTCTATCAGCAAGGTGCTTACTATGCGAATGGGGAGTTCATTCAAGTGCATCCCACTGCAGTGCCCGGTGAAGACAAGCTTCGTTTGATTTCGGAATCGGTTCGCGGTGAAGGGGGACGGGTTTGGGTCTATAAAGATGGAAAGCCCTGGTATTTCCTTGAAGAATGGTATCCCAAATATGGAAATTTGGTTCCTCGTGATGTGGCAACTCGTGCAATTTTCAAAGTGGTTTATGAATTAGGTTTGGGGATTGATGGGCAACCCCAAGTATTCTTGGATGTCACTCACATCGATCCGAATCTTCTTCGTAAAAAACTCGAAGGGGTTTTGGAAATTTACGAAAAATTTGTAGGACAAGATCCCAAAAAAGTGCCCATGCGCATTTTCCCCGCGGTTCATTATTCGATGGGTGGGCTCTGGATTGATGATAATCAAATGACTAACATTCCGGGCTTATTCGCAGCAGGTGAATGTGAGTATGCCTATCATGGTGCCAATCGTTTGGGCGCAAACTCTCTTGTTTCTTGTATTTTTGGTGGAGGACTGGCCGGCAAAAATGCAGTTCGTTACTCGAAGGATCTTGCGAAGTCGTCTGCGAGCTTGCCAGATTCCATTTTCGAACGTGAATTGAAACGCCAAAATGACATCAATAAATAATTTCTTGCCCGTAATGGAAAAGAAAATCCTCATATTATCCATAAAGAGTTGGGCGACATCATGACAGAAAACGTCACTGTGGTGCGCTACAATGATAAACTGAAAAAGACGGATGAAAAGATCAAGGAATTCATGGAGCGCTTCAAGAATATTAAAGTGCCGGATCATTCTGCTTGGGCAAATCCCGAACTAGTTTTTGCGAGACAGTTGCAAAACATGTTACAACTTGCACGTGTCATTACCTTGGGAGCTTTGCAGCGAGATGAGTCTCGCGGTGCTCATTACAAGCCTGATTTTCCTGAAAGAAATGATGAGAAATTTTTGAAAACCACGAAAGCACATTTTACACCGCAAGGACCTGTGTTGGAATACGAGGCGGTGAATACAAATTATATCAAGCCACGTCCACGACGTTATGATATGGCAAGTTAAGGTGAGAAGTTAGACGTGAGATGTTAGATGTGAAAAGTAGTCAAGCTACCTCTCACTTCTTACTTCTTACGTCTCACTAAAAAAAATATGCCTGATACCATTTACGTAAAAGTGAAGAGAAAAGACGGACCTCAAGGCGAATCCTATTGGGAAGAATTTGAAATTCCCTATCGTCCGCGCATGAATGTGATTTCAGTATTGATGGAAATCCAGAAAAATCCTGTGAATGCAAAAGGTGAGACGACTACTCCCGTTGTGTGGGAAAGTTCTTGCTTAGAAGAAGTTTGCGGATCTTGTTCCATGGTCATCAATGGAAAAGCCCGTCAGGCTTGTTCAGCCCTTGTAGATAAACTGGAGCAGCCCATTGTTTTAGAACCTTTCAGTAAATTTCCCTGTGTGCGTGACTTGCGTGTAGATCGTACAAAAATGTTTGAAGCTCTGAAACGGGTTCAAGCCTGGGTTCCCATTGATGGAACTTATGATTTGGGAGCTGGACCCCGCATGGCGGAGAAGGATCAGGAAGTGGCTTATGATCTTGCGCGATGCATGACTTGCGGTTGTTGTTTGGAAGTGTGCCCTCAGGTGAGTGAACATTCGGACTTCATTGGAGCGGCAGCTGTTTCTCAGGCACGTCTTTTCAACATGCACCCCACCGGAAAATTGCATGCCGATAAGCGTACCGATTCTCTCATGGGCGATGGCGGTCTTGCGGATTGTGGAAATGCGCAAAACTGTGTGAAAGCTTGCCCAAAAGATATTCCTCTTACTACTTCGATTGGTGAAATGGGTCGTCAGCTTACCAAGCGCATGTTTACGAAGATATTGGGATAATCTTACTTCACGTTGGGTTTTGCATTGGGAGAAGACTCCGGGCTGAGTGGGTTATAAATCAGATCACTTAATGAAAGAATGAGTTTTTCCTTATACGGTTTTTTAAGTTTAGAGAGTTTATTCGGATCTAGTACACTCGGATCAATATTCATCAGTTGAACTTTTTCTATGATACTGTCCTTCAATTTTTTTACCTTGCCGTAGACGTCTGGCAACACTTCAATATTTTCCTGTGTTACACTCACGGGTTCATAGACAAAATCCACTTCTACGGGATAATCCAAGGGGACATAAAAAGTACTACTGCGATTTTTTGCATATTTTTCTTTGAGAGCCTCATCAATTTTTGTGGAACTGCGTGATTGAATATACCAAGCGAGGTCTTTTGCTTCTTCATTTTTCATACGGATACAAGCATGAGAAGCCGCATGTCCGATACTGCCGGGCTTGTTGGTTCCATGAATTCGAAGGGCATCAGTCATGACCATTTTTACAGGGCCCAAGGGATTGCCAGGTCCTGGCGGGGTTTTCTTTGCATCTTTTGCCCAGGGACTATCCGGAGGGAGCCACCAGGGATTCCATTCAATTCTTTCGATAGAGTAAGTACCCACGGGAGTTTGATATTGGGGCATGCCGACGGCCACAGTATGTTCATCGACAAGCTTGCCCTTTTCATAAAGGCGTAATTTCATTTCCGGGATATTAATGACGATTTTAAGTTCAGGATTAGGATAGCTGGGGGCAAGGCTTGTAGGGCTGCTTTCGGGCAAGGATTCACTGGGATTTGCAAAAGACTGACTTTTTTCCGGTGAGCCGAGAATCAATAGAAGACTTAAAATCAGCATGGACAGGCAGGTTTTAAAAAAATTAGACATCCCTACATTATATAGCGAAGTGGCGCATTTGCCAAATAACACCTTTTAACAGCTTTAAGTAAAAATCCCTCCCAACCTCCCTTTTTTAAAGGGAGGAGTTTGAGATTCTTCCCCCTTTGTAAAAGGGGGATTGAGGGGGATTTGAAATTCCTCTTGGCTTTTTCGTGAGTTCCCGCTATTTGCTCCTGCCAATTCAATTATTTATAAACTCGGAAAGCATGACCGAGCCTGGGTACCCACTAAAAGTGGGTAGGCGAGGGAATAGTCGTAAACGGAGTTGAAGACTATGAAAATACATGAGTATCAAGGTAAAGAAATTCTTAGAAAATACGGGGTTCCCACCCTCGAAGGTTTAGTAGCCTCGAAAGTGGAAGAAGCCATTCAGGCAGCCGAAAAACTCGGTTTCCCCCTGGTTGTAAAAGCCCAAATTCATGCCGGAGGAAGAGGAAAAGGTGGTGGGGTTAAACTTGCCAAAAACCTCGAAGAAGCCAAAACCCATATCAAAAATATTTTGGGAATGACCTTGGTGACCCACCAAACAGGACCTGAAGGAAAATTGGTCAAAAAGCTTTTTCTCGAAAAGGGTTGCGATATTGGTCGGGAGCTTTATTTGGGAGCAGTACTTGATCGTGCAAGTTCTCGAGTCACTTTCATGGCCTCTACGGAAGGGGGAATGGAAATTGAGGAAGTAGCCGCGAAAAATCCCGAAAAAATTTTGAAACTGTCTGTGGATCCTGAATTGGGCGTGAACCCCAGTGAAGCACTTGCAATTGCACAAAAACTGGATCTCAATGGTGCCACCGGTGAAAAATTTGTTCAGTTTGTAAAAGCTCTTTATGATGCTTACATGAAAGGGGATTGCTCTCTTGTTGAAATCAATCCTCTTGTGGTTACTAAACAAGGGGATTTGTTGGCTCTCGATGCGAAAATTGCTTTTGATGATAATGCCTTGTTTCGTCATCCGGAATATGAAGCCATGAGAGATTTGGATGAAGAAGATCCGGCCGAAATCGAGGCGAAGAAATACGATCTTTCTTATATCAGTCTCGAAGGAAATATTGGTTGCATGGTAAATGGTGCGGGTTTGGCAATGGCGACCATGGATATTATTAAAGTCAGTGGCGGGGAACCTGCAAACTTCCTTGATGTGGGCGGAGGCGCAACAGCAGAAAAAGTAACCGCCGCTTTCAAAATTATTTTGGCAGATCCGAAAGTAAAAGGAATTCTCATCAATATTTTTGGTGGAATTATGAAATGTGACACCATTGCAAATGGAGTGGTGACTGCGGCTCGTGAAGTAGACATTAAAGTGCCTGTAGTGGTTCGTCTTCAAGGCACGAATGTGGATTTAGGTAAAAAGATTCTTCAGGAATCAGGATTACCTTTAATCTCCGAAGATAACCTCACCAAAGCCGCTGCGAAAATTGTAGAAATGACGAAATAAGGAAATTCTATGTCTGTTCTCGTAAATAAAACTACAAAAGTGATGACTCAGGGAATTACCGGTAAAACAGGTCAATTCCACACCCAACAATGTAAAGCTTATGGCACCCAAATGGTGGCAGGTGTGACTCCTGGTAAAGGGGGACAAGAATTTGAAGGGATTCCTATCTTCAATAGTGTGCGCGATGCGAAAGAAAAAACAGGCGCGACAGTTTCTGTGATTTATGTTCCTCCCAAATTTGCAGCCGCTGCGATTAAAGAAGCGGTAGATGCAGAACTTGCTTTGGTGGTTTGTATTACAGAAGGCATTCCTGTGAACGACATGATTATGGTTAAGCGTTACATGCAAGGCAAAAATACTCGCCTCATCGGACCTAACTGCCCTGGGATTATTACTCCCGGCGAATGTAAAATCGGAATTATGCCTGGCCATATTCATCGTCCAGGAAAAGTAGGTGTGGTTTCAAGATCAGGAACCCTTACTTATGAAGCAGTAGATCAGGTGACTAAAATGGGACTCGGACAATCAACCTGTATTGGAATTGGTGGAGATCCTGTAAATGGAACGAACTTCATCGATTGTCTGAAATTATTTAATGAAGACCCTGATACCGAAGCGATTGTCATGATCGGTGAAATTGGGGGCTCTGCAGAAGAAGAAGCTGCTGAATATATTAAAAGTTATGTGAAGAAGCCCATGGCAGGATTTATTGCAGGTATTTCTGCTCCGGAAGGCAAGCGCATGGGGCATGCCGGTGCGATTATCGCTGGTGGAAAAGGAACGGCAAAAGACAAGATTCAAGCAATGGAGTCAGCCGGTGTACGTATGGCAAGAACGATTGCTGAAATCGGTGTTGCTTTAAAAGAAGTGTATAAAAATTGATCCTTCGACAGGCTCAGGATGTCCGGTTTTTTATTTGGACATGGTGAGGCTCTCGAACTATGAAAAGGAAATATTCTATGGCAGTCGAAAAAACCCTCTCTATCGTAAAACCCGATGGCGTTCGTAAAAATGTGATCGGTGAATGCTTCAGCCGCTTCGAAAAAGCAGGCTTAAAAGTAGTCGCTACCAAAATGATTTGGATGGATCGTCGTATCGCAGAAGGTTTCTATGCAGTTCACAAGGAAAGACCTTTCTTCGAAAGTTTGGTGCAATTCATGACCTCGGGACCTTGTGTGGTTTCTGTATTGGAAGGTGAGAACGCCATTGCAAAAAATCGCGAAATTATGGGTGCTACCAATCCTGCCAATGCAAACCCTGGCACGATTCGAAAAGATTTTGCGGATAACGTGGAACAAAATATTGTACATGGATCGGATGCTCCTGAAACCGCGGCAGTAGAAGTGGCTTACTTTTTTCCCTCGAATCAGATTTTTTCTCGTTGATGTCATCACGAGCCCGAAGGGCGTGGTGATCCCCCGAGTACAAGAGGGAGATTGCCACGTCGCTGCGCTCCTCGCAATGACAAGAAGGTGATAAAAATTATGAAAAAAGTTCTTCCCTTTTTCTTTTTGTTTCTTTTTTCTGCCAATCTTCATGCTGCAGGAATTCCTGTTTATTCCGCGAATGGTTTTACCTGCGGTAGAATGGGCGTTACCGTCACTTGTAAGGGGCCACTTCCAGGTTCTCAAGCTCGGGATACAGCAACCGCCACGGGGCATAATCTTGTTTATCTTACGGTAGATACCATCGATAATGGCCAACCCTTAAGATACACCTATTTTAGTGATACGGGTTGTTTGGTGGGTTATTCCTTTGGTGCGGATGGAAAACCTGTTGGGGTGGTTGCACGGCATCGTAGTGGTTCTAAGGCGAATTTCCAGGTTCAAAATGAAAATTATGATGAAGTCATTTCTTACTGCGAACAAAATTTGCCAAACTCTCCGGCTCCTGTAACGGGTTATGATTCACCGGGTGTGAAGTCCAAACCTGCCCCTGTTCCTACTTCTGCGGCTCCTGCGAAGCCTGCAAATGTGGCTGTAAAACCGACAAGTCCTGCGAAGCCTGCAACGGCTACCAAGAAGCAAAACTAATTTTTAGCTGGGACTGAAAAAGTCAATTTCTTAGGAAATTTTCTTGTATTTGAAAAGCCACGCGATGTCTTCGGTTCTGAAACCTGAAGCACCCGGATGACCACCGCCGCCATATTTTTTGGCGATTTCACTCACATCAATTCGATCAGAACGTAGGCTGAAATTCCAAAGCTTTCCGGTATAATAAAAAATCAGGGCTACTTCATAACCCAAGTTTTTGTAAATGTATTCTCCCATTTCACTCGATTCAGAACTCCAATTTACAGCAAGCGTTCGATAGCCGTGAAAATCAAGTTCGAAGCCTTTTTGAGATCCTTCCTTGATGCGCATTTTTTGGCTTTGCAAAGCGGCTGCACCTGCATCGACAAGCTTTTGGAATTTTTGATCGTCCATTTGATCAATCAGATTTTTCCAGACTTGTCCGCCAGGATTCAGAATGCCTTCGATATCCCTTAAAGCGGCTGTAACTTCCCGAGAGTGGGGGAGTTTCCATTCCCAAATGTCTTTGTCTTTTACGTAGGCGATCATGCGAGGCATTTCTTCTTGCGGGTATTCCATTTTCCAGGTGAGGGAAGCGCCTGATTCTGAGAGGTCCATCGTACCCCAACCCAATGCTTCTTGCGTGGGAATGGCAGTTTTATGGTGATCGTACCAGAAAACCTGTTTTGCCTCGGATTTCATTTTTTGAAATACCTCGAGAGGAAAACTAAAATCGACCACAAACACGGTTTTGTTTTTGAGGTTTGTTTCTATTTTGTCTCCATGGTTCATGGGAATCAGATGGGCTTGGGGATATTTTCGGTGGATAACGGCTGCAGCCGCAGCGCCGTCAGTGCAATTTGCATGATAAAAACAGACAATTTCGTTGTGCATAAATTTTATTCCTGTATTCGCTTTAATTTAAATATTGTAGCATTTTAATTATGAACTTCCCAGCACCGAAAACTTCTTCGCCTCGCTATCTTTTTTTGGATATTCTCCGTGGAATTGCAGCATTTTGGATGATTCCCACTCATGTTCTGGGAGTTTTGCTGAACACCCAAGCCCAGGAAAACAGTTATTATCAAATTTTCTTACCTACAACGGGTTATGTGGCTGTTGCTTTCATCTTTTGTGCGGGCTCGGCATCTTGGTACTCTCTAGAAAGAAAAGCAAATCTTTATCGAAGTTTTACACCGGAATTATGGCAGCATCTTAAAAGAACCGCATTTATTTTGCTGACAGCCTATTGGTTTAATATTTCCACGACTTCCTGGCTTCAATTAAAAAATAGTCCCTTGGCTATTCAGAAATGTTTGGCTTTTGATGTTTTGCAGGTCATTGGTTTTTCAATTTTGATTTTTCTTCTTTTGATTCAATTCATTCATTCCGTAAAGGTGTTGAAATGGATTTTATTGATTGTGGCTTTGGGGATTTATGCTTCCGCCCCATTGGTGTGGGGCTTGGATTTTTCCAAGAGTTCGGTATTTATCAAATCAGTTTTAGGTCGCCCACCCGATACGGCTTTTCCATTTTTTCCCTGGGTAGGGCATTTTTTTATGGGTGCCGCACTGACAGGCATTTTTAGTCAGTTCGAAAAAAAATTCTATTTCATGGCAGCTCTACTGATACTTTCTTGTTTGGCTCCCTCAATTATTTTTTATGTAAATGGATTGCCTTTTCAATATCCCGGTTGGCAAGAAGACTGGTGGTTTTGCAATCCGGGAAATTCTTTTTTGAGACTCAGTAAAGTCACTTTTTTGTTTTCATCACTCTACTTGTGTGAAGCTTTGTTACAAAAAATTAAAGCTTTCTTGAGTCCTTTGATTTTATTTTCAAAGGAATCTCTTCAGATTTATGTGTTTCATATTATTATTGTGTATGGTCGACCCTTTTGGAGAGGTTTAGATTCATTTTATGCCCATCAACTCACTCTATGGCAGGGTTTGGGCTTTACCTTGGCTCTTACGCTTTTCAGTTTTGTGATGGCCTGGCTTTGGCATCGTTTAAAAGAAACAAAACCCTTCTTGGCAAAGGCTATTCTTGCAACTTATATCATCGGATTTTTGATTTATTTCTTTTTCTAGGAAGCAGGAATTGCTTTCAATCCATTCAGATACTTCTGTAAGACTTCGGGGATTTTAATGGAACCATCTTCTTGCTGATAATTTTCGAGGATTGCAATCAAGGTTCTGCCGACGGCGAGTCCTGATCCATTTAGGGTATGAACCAGCTTGTTCTTTCCATCTTTCCCCTTGAAACGAATTTTTGCACGTCTTGCCTGAAAATCTTCAAAGTTGGAACAGGAAGAGATTTCACGATAGGCATTTTGTCCGGGAAGCCAGACTTCAATGTCATAAGTTTTTGCAGAAGAAAATCCCATGTCTCCGGTGCACAGGGTGACTACACGGTAATGGAGGCCTAATTTTTGAAGACTTTTTTCTGCATCAGCTGTCAGTTTTTCTAATTCGGCGTATGAGGCCTCTGGCGTTGTAAATTTGACCAATTCCACTTTATTGAATTGATGTTGTCGGATAAGACCCTTCATGTCTTTGCCGTAAGATCCCGCTTCACTTCGAAAACAGGGTGTGTAGGCGGTGTATTTTAGGGGAAGTTGTTCTTCTTTTAAAATTTCATCCCGGTGGATGTTTGTGACAGGAACTTCCGCAGTCGGAATAAGATAAAGACCCGTCGTGGTTTTGAATAAATCTTCTTCAAATTTTGGGAGTTGGCCGGTTCCCGTCATGCTGTCTGCGTTGACCAGGAAAGGAGGAAGAGTTTCGGTGTATCCATGCTCTTCGCTATGAGTGTCGAGCATGAAGTTGATCAGAGCTCTTTCTAGTTTTGCTCCCAATCCTTTATAAAGGGTGAAGCGAGTACCCGCGATTTTGACTCCTCTTTCAAAATCCAGAATATCAAGTTTTTCACCCAATTCCGGGTGTTCTTTGGGTTTGAAAGAGAATTGAGGCTTTTCACCCCAGCTTCGAATGACTGGATTGTCTTCACTACTTTTTCCCACAGGCACATCTGCATGGGGAATATTGGGAACATGCAGGAGAAAATTTTCAATTTCTTTTTCAACTTCCGTCAGCTCCGGAGAAATCTCTTTGAGACGCTTCGAGATGCCTTGCATTTCAGAAAGAATTGCAGACGCATCCTGTTTTGCTTTTTGGAGTTTTTGAATTTCTGCAGAACTTTGGTTTTGTTTGGCGCGAAGGGTATCGAATTCGACCTGAAGATTTTTTCTTTTTAGATTCAAGGAATCGAGGGGAGATAAGTCGATGCTTTGTCCACGCTTTTGGAGTGATTCTTTAACTTGTTCAAGATTTGATAAAACCCATTTGAGATCGAGCATAAAATAAAAATGTAGGGGCAGCTCATGTGCAAAGCACACTGCCCCTACATTAAATTAAAAAATTAACTTTTCTTTCTTTTTGCAGCGCGTAATTCGGAATCAATGATCTTTTTGAATGCTTCCGGAGGTTGTGCGCCGGAAATCATCTGACCATTGATGAAGAATGCGGGTGTACCACTGACCCCGGCCTTCATACCCTCTTGTTGGTCCTGAGTGATTTGGGCAGCATATTTTCCGCTATCCAGACATTCATCGAAGTCCTTGGTGTTGAGTTTTAAATCTTCTGCATATTTTTTCAAACTGGGAACATCCAAGGCTTTTTGATTGTCCCAGAGTTTTGCACTGTAGTCCCAATATTTCTTTTGATCATTGGCGCAGAGTGCAGCTTCTGCAGCCTTGCGAGCAAAATTGTGGAAGTCGAGAGGGAAGTTACGAACGGCATAAAAAACATCCCCTTTATACTCATCGGCAACTTGATTTACTGTGGGACGGGCACGTGCGCAGAAGGGACATTGATAGTCGGTAAATTCAACAATGGTTACGGGAGCGTCTTTGGGGCCTTTGGAAGGTCCATTGCCGGGAGCTACGTCGACACGGGGGCGTTGAATGTAGATTTCAATATCAGCCTTGGCCATGAGTTTATCAATGAAGTTGTTGCGGAATACACTGGCCTTGCGGGATTTTAATTGAGAAGCGATCAGCGGTTTCATTTCATCGAAAGTTTTTCCGCCGAAACGAGCCTTGTTTTGGTCATAAAAATCTTGCACTTCTTTGTCGGACACATCAGTCACCTTATCCATTACTTCCGTCTTCATGAGTTCCTGAACACTGATGTTTCGTTTTTTGGCTTCTGCATCCAAAAGACGTTCTTCAATAATTTGATTGATGCCATCATCTTTCATGTCAAAAATCTGATTTTCAATACGGGAAAGACGAGGTTTGATTTTAGCCATCAGTTCCTGATTGGTGATGGGTTGGCCATTCAGTTCGGCAACCACATCCCCTTTGCTGCTTTCTGCCAAGCCATTGGTCAGGGGAACTGAAGGGGTGTTGGGATTGTTGTTTGAAGATTTTTTTCCACTACATCCCACGCTTGCAACCAACAATGAAGCAAGCAGGACGCTTGTAAGCTTTTTCATAAAGTTTCGCTCCTTGATTTTGAGTATTGGACTCAATTTAAGGTGTCTACGATATCATTAGGAAGCATTTTCTGGCAAATGGTAAAAATCGTAAAAAAAAACCTCCCAAAAGAGGGAGGTTTTTTTGCTTCTAGCAGACATTTTTTAATTTCTTAACGGCTTCCCGGTCATCAGAAGCGATTGCATTCTTGCCTGGGATTTTTCGGTTCCGCAAAGCTTCAAGAAAGCTTCACGTTCCAAATCAAGAATGTACTGTTCGTTGACTAAACGTTGAGTAGGAATATTTCCACCACACAAGACGTTGGCCAGTTCTCCGGCAATAACGGCATCATGTTCTGAAATCATGCCCATACGGACAAAACCCTTGATGGCTGAAAGCATGGCCATTTTTCCACCGATTCCCGGAACTAAAATGTCTTCTCGGGGTGTCGGTTGAACATAAGTTTTCGCCATTTCCAAAACATCCTGTTTGGCATCGTAGATGAGGATTTATTTGTTCAGAGTAATTTTGTAAGTGGGTTTGAGATAATCAAGCTAAATGCCTTCTTTGGCAGAGGTGGCCACTTTCGCAAAACCGATTTTTTCGAAAGCTCTCTGGACTTTCGGGAAAGGACCTCCATCACCTAAAGAAGCCCATACTTTTTGTCCTTTGCGGCGAAGGGCAGCTTCGGCATTGAGAAGCATGTTTTTGCAACCACCGCCAGCGGGGATGAGTCCTGCACCTACTTCGACTAATCCAATATAGGTTTCAGCATAAGCACGGACAGCATCGCAACCCATGGCCACTTCACAGCCTCCGCCTAAGGTCATTCCGAAAGGCGCGGCAACAACGGGCTTGGGAGAATATTTGAAAGCCATGCAAAGATCCTGGAAATCTTTTGCCATTTGATTGATGGCATCCCAGTTTCCTTGTTGAGATTCCAACCACAAGAGCATGAGGTTTGCGCCCACAGAGAAATTTTGTCCTTCGTTGGCGACCACCATTCCTTTGTAACCGGATTGTTTGATGAGCTCGAGACCCTTTTGACCCATGGCTCCGATATCGGCATCGATGGCATTCATCTTGGAATGGAATTCCAGGCAGATGACGCCGTCACCCAAATCAATCAAGGAAGCGGAGTCATTGCTATCAATGACTTTGCTTTGATCGCGAAGATCTTTGAGTACGACGGAATTCGCTTTCTTTGGCAAGGCCTTATAGGTGCTCGAAGGAATATCAAAATAGAAGGTCTGACCTTTTTCGCGTTTGTAAAAACTGCCTTGGCCTTTTTCTAATACCTGTTTGAAAAGAGTTGGAACCTGAAGCCCGTCTTTTTCAATGCGGGCGACCACTTCTTTTACGCCGATGGCATCGATTGCTTCGAAAGGACCAATGTCCCAATTGAAACCCCAGCGCATGGCATTGTCGATGTTCACAATGTCGTCTGCAATTTCGGGAATGCGATGGGCGGTGTAAATTAAGGTGTCCCGTGTTACTTGCCAGGCAAGTTCCGCAGCACGATCATTTGAATTGACGAAAGTTTTGATTCTTTCGCCGACGTTTTCGATATCTTTTACGTCAGACAAAGATTCAAATTTGGGGGACATTTTTGCGCGATATTCACAGGTATTGAGATCCAAGGAGAGGACTTCTTTTTTTCCTTCGGCATTTTTAGTCTTTTTGTAGAAGCCTTGTTTGGTTTTGTCGCCAAGCCACTTGTTGGCGATCATTTTGTTTACCACTTCCGGCATGACGAAAACATTTCGTTCTTCATCGTTGGGACAATTGTCGTAAGTGTTTTTTACAACATGGGCGAGAGTGTCTACGCCCACAAGATCTGCAGTACGGAACATCGCAGACTTGGGTTTTCCTAAAGCGGGCCCCAGAATTTTATCCGCTTCTTCAATGGTATATTTGCCATCAATTACTTTTTTCAAACCCGCCATGAAAGCATAGGTACCAATGCGGTTGGCGATAAAGTTCGGAGTGTCTTTTGCATAAACGACACCTTTTCCCAAAACATCTTCCAGGAAATGCACCATCGTTTTTAAAACTTCAGGATTGGTATCTTTGGATGAAACCACTTCCACCAACTTCAGATAGCGGACGGGGTTGAAGAAATGGGTGAGGATGAAGTTTTTGCGGAATTTTTCACTGCGTCCTTCCGCCATTGCATGAAGCGGAAGTCCTGAAGTGTTGGAACTGATGATGGTGGTATCTTTCATCACTTGTTCCACTTTTGCGAAGACTTGTTGCTTGATATCCGGTCGTTCTAAAACGACTTCCACAATCCAGTCGCAATCTTTCAGTTTTTCCCAATCATCTTCGAAGTTGCCCGGAGTGATGAGTTTTAAATCACGTTGAGAATAAATGACTGAAGGTTTCGACTTTTTGATGGCTTCAATTCCCGCGAGGGCAAATTTGTTACGGAATCGGGGATCATTTTCCTTGAGTCCTGCTTTGGCATCGTCTTCCGTAAATTTGGGGGGGACGATATCAAGAAGCAAAGAGGGAATGCCTGCACCTGCAAGGTGAGCGGCAATTCCATGTCCCATGACGCCTGCGCTGAGAACGCCGACTTTTTTAATTTGTTTCATATGATTAACCTCATTATTGTCATCGCGAGGAGTGTAGCGACGTGGCGATCCCGCGAGTGCACTCACTGGATTGCCACGCCCTTCGGGCTCGCAATGACGTGGTCTTTATAATCTTTCAATGACACATGCGGCACCTTGACCACCACCAATACACATGGTTTCAAGACCCCATTTTTTGTCGTAAGTGAAAAGATCGTTCACCAAGGTGGCCATGATGCGTGCGCCGGAACATCCTAAAGGATGACCCAAAGCAATGGCTCCGCCGTTCGGGTTTACTTTTTTACGATCGATTTTCAATTCATTGATAACCGCAAGCGCTTGGGCTGCGAAAGCTTCGTTGAGTTCAAAAATATCGATGTCGTTGACGGTTTTTCCGGCGCGTTTCAAAACTTTTTGAACCGCGGGGATGGGGCCAATTCCCATGATGGAAGGATCACAACCTGCCACTGCCATCGCATGAATGCGTGCGAGGGGTTTTAAGCCTAAGGCTTTTGCTTTTTCGGCACTCATGAGGACTACTGCAGCAGCACCGTCTGTAAGAGGAGAAGAGTTACCCGCGGTGACCAAACCATCTTTTTTGAAGACAGGCTTCAAGGTTGAAAGTTTTTCTAAAGTGGTGTCAGGTCGGGGACCTTCGTCTTTGCTGATCACACGTCCATCGGCCAAGGTTACAGGGACGATTTCATTCTTGAATTTTCCGGATTCCATGGCTGCAGAAGCTTTTTGATGACTTTCCACGGCGAATTCGTCCATTTCTTTACGACCGATTTTATATTTTTCGGCAACATTTTCAGCGGTCATTCCCATGCCGATATAAGCATCGGGCATGCCGGGTTCACAAAGTTTGGGGTTCAAAGAAGGATTAAATCCTCCCATGGGAACATGGGACATGCTTTCTACACCGGCGGCCACGAAAACTTCTCCGTCTCCCACCATAATGGCGCGGGCTGCATCCATAATGGTTTGAAGAGAAGAGGCGCAAAAACGGTTTACGGTGACTGCGGCGGCATCCAAGGGAAGTCCGGCCAAGAAACTGATATTACGAGCGACGTTCATGCCTTGTTCGCCTTCGGGCATGGCACATCCGACGATGACATCTTCAATTTCTTTGGGATCCAAACCTTTTACGCGAGCCACGGCTTCTTTCACCGCAACGGCACCGAGGTCGTCTGCTCTTAAATTGATATAGTTACCTTTTAATGCACGACCCATAGGGCTGCGCACTGCGCTTACGATTACTGCATCACGAAGTTGTGCCATAATTAAAACCTCCGAATTGGTTATTTATAAAAATGAATGGCTATTCATTCGGGGCTTTAACTTTTACGGAAGGGGCTGTCAAGATGAGATTAGCAAACTACTCCGGGAGGAAAGTTCTGTGAGTTTGTGGGCATAGGAACTGCGTAAAAATGTCTTAAAAAGATATTTCCTTGTTTATCTTCGGTGACAATCACATCAAGGTGGTACCACGTTTGGTTTTTAGAGAACTTAGCATACACATGTATCATGTATTCATCAGTTTTTGTGAGAGGCTGTGGCATGCTGGGAGGGGTAGACATTGCCATTTTAGCGGATTTTTCGTTTGAAGGTCTCGTCTGTATCTCGGAGTGAACAGGCCCTTTTTTGAAATTTACGAAAGACCAGGGAATGATATGGGCGTGCTTGATTTCTAAAATCTTCCCATTTTGATTCAGTAAATTAACGAGTTCATTCGTAAAGTGAAGGTCTTTGGAATAACAAGAAACTTGTTTAAGGCATGCGAGTGTTTTATTTTCGAAAGTCTTGTTTTCCTCGAGAGGAAGGGTTTTTAAACTTGGGTTGAGATTATTCATTAACAAGATTTTGACCGCATCTTCTGCAAATTGAACTCGCTTCACATCTTCTGCACTTACAGGGGGATGAGGATTAGACTCGGGAGGTTGCGGAGGCATGGCGGGACCTGGAGCGACATCGGCAGTGCTTTTCGCAAAAGCATTAGAAGTAGGAGAATGAAACTTTATTCCCGTACAGATCATCAATGTAAGAATACTCACAAAAATTGTAAATCTTTTCATTTATCCTCCGGATCATTTTTAAGATTTTAACCTCAACTTGAAGTATAAGGAAAAGTTTTATTTTTTTAATGCACAAATTGTTCTGAATAGGTATTTCTGATTATTTTAATATGAATATTCTTAAATCTTATACCCATTTTCTTTATAAAACCCGATGGTTCTTGGCCGTTTTGTTTACTGCTTTTTTTGCCTATTGCGTATTTGTGAGTTCTCATTTGAAACTGAAGAGTGATTTTAAAGAACTTCTTCCCGAGAGTTTTCAAAGCGTTAAAGATCTTGATCGCATTCTCAAGCGAGCTCCCAGTACCGGCGGCTTGATTGTGGCGATTGAGTCGGATGACCCTCAAAGTTCCATCCGTTTTGGAAATGCCTTGGTAGAAAAGCTCAAGTCCTATCCCCCTGAATATATTTCCTCTGTTGATTATAATGCCAAGGAAGTGAAGGCGTTTTTTGAAGATCACAAATATCTTTATATGGACTTGGAGGATCTTCAGGAGCTTCATGATCGCTTGGATCGTAGAATCAAACGCGAAAAGGTAAAGCATACCGGTTTATTCATGAGCTTTGAAACTCCGGAAGAAGAAAAAGAAGCCTTCTCTACGGATGACATTGAAGCCAAGTATAAAAAGAAAACGGCGAATTACAGCGAGTATATTGATGGCTATTATTTTACGGAAAAAGGTCGCTTGATGGCGATTTTGATTCGTCCACCCGGATCTTCGACGGGAATAGATTTTTCAAGGAAGTTGGTGACAAAAGTTGAAGGAACAATTCAAGAGCTAAATCCCCAAAGCTTTAATCCCACGATGAAGGTGGGACTCACCGGAAAATTCAAACGGGTTCTTTATGAATACCAAACTCTGATCGATGATATCGTTTCCACTGCTTTGCTCTGTGTTGCTTTGGTGAGTTTGGCAGTTTTGATTTACTACCGAAAAATTCGCATGGTTTTGCTGATGGCTTGGGCAGTTTTTAATGGTTGTGCTTGGACTTTTGCGCTGACTGAATGGCATATTGGTTATTTGAATACCCAAACTGCCTTTTTGGGTTCGGTGATTGTGGGAAATGGGATTAATCATGGTTTGATTTTGATGGCTCGTTATCTGGAAGAGAGAAAGAAGGGTGTGAATGCCTATGATTCTCTGTGTATTGCTCTTCCCGCAACTTTTGCAGGCACCTTGGCTTCGAGTTTAACCACGAGTGTTGCCTTTGCCATTTTGATGTTTACCAATATCAAGGGATTTTCCCAGTTCGGCTATATTGGGGGAATCGGTATGTTTCTCTGTTGGGTTGCCGCTTATTCCGTTTTGCCTGTATTTCTCATGATCAGCGAACAAATTTGGCCTTTGCTAAGACCCCATCAAGTTTCACGTGAGAGTTTTTCTCTGATGAACTTGTATGTAAAGGATTTGGCCCGCTATGCAAAACCGATTGCTGTGCTAGGTGTTGCCTTAACCCTTTTTTCGGTTCCGGTGATTCTTTGGTATCTGCCTCGCTCTTTAGAATATGATTTTTCAAAGTTAAAGGTCCAAAGCTCAAAGAAGGAAATGCAGGAAGAAGCAGCCTTGAATGATCGTATCCGGTCGATTTTTGGGGGCTCGACCACTCCTGCAGTAATTGTGACAGACACGATTGAACAGGTAGTGCCCTTGTGTAATGAAATACAGCGTAAAAATATTCAGGACCCCCCTGAAAAGCAGGTGGTCGAAAGTTGTAAATCTCTCTATTCCTATGTTCCTGCAGATCAAGATCAGAAAATTGAACTGCTTCAAAAAATCCGTAAACTTTTGGAAGATAACACCTTGAATTTTCTGAGTGAAGATCAAAAGAAGGAAATGGAAAAGTTTAAATCCCAGTTTACGGCACAGAAGGTAAGCTTGCAGGATGTCCCCAAGGAAGTCGTTCGAAATTTTCGTGAGAAAAATGGAGATGTGGGGAAAATTGTTTATGTTTATCCGGGGAGCGGAGATAAAAACAGTTTAACGGATGGAAAAAATCTTATTCATTTTTCAGACATTATTCGTAGCAACACTTTACCGGATGGGACTGTTTTGACCGCCTCGGGTGATTCGGTTATTTTTTCAGATTTGCTTCGCGCAGTGATTCAGGATGGTTCCAAAGCAACGGTTTTTGCCTTTTTGGCCGTCTGTTTGGTGGTGATTTTGGTATTTAGAGAATGGAGGGGGTCTATCATTATAATAGGAACTCTTACGGCGGGGGTTCTTTGGATGGGCTTTTTCATGGCTCTCTTTAAAATCAAGATCAATTTCTTTAACTTTATCGCCATTCCCACCACTTTCGGAATTGGGGTCGACTACGGTGTGAATATCTATCAAAGATATAAGTTGGAAGGCTCAGGATCTTTGTTGAAGGTTTTGAAAACAACGGGGGGAGCTGTGATGCTATGTTCTGTAACCACCATTATTGGTTACGCGACACTCATCATTGCCAAAAACCAGGCCTTGGCTTCCTTTGGTTGGATTGGAATCCTGGGGGAAGTAACCTGCTTGATTTCCGCGCTCTTGTTTGTGCCTTCGCTTCTGATTCGTCGGGAAAAGAAGAATGGGATTCTCCAAACTTATTTTTAAAAGGTTGTCATTGCGAGTCCTGCAAAGCAGGGCGTGGCAATCCCACCACAAAGTGGCCCTTCCTTGGGGTGAATGCACTCGCGGGATCCTTCGACTCTCTACGTTTTTTATTTTACCTTCACCAATTCCACATCGAAAATAAGATCGGCATTAGGGGGGATCGCACTGCCTGCACCTCGGGCTCCGTAACCCAATTTTGCAGGAATGTATAAGGTACGATGTCCGCCTTCTTTCATGCCTGCAACGCCTTCATCCCAGCCGGGAATGACCATGCCTGCTCCCAACAGAAATTTAAAAGGTTCGTTTCGGTCAAAAGATGAGTCGAACTTGGTTCCTTTGGCGCCTTTGTTGTCCAGCCAACCTGTATAATTTACGAGAACCCATTTTTCTTTCACGGCAGTGGCTCCGGTTCCTACGACATAGTCTCTATATTTTAAGCCATTCGGTGTGGTTATGAGAGGAGGATTTGCCGGTGTAACAGCAACTGCATTGCCAGTGGCAATAAAAAGGATAAAAAATGAAAGTAAAAGTTTGCGCATAGAGTCTCCTTGATTTATGGGATAAAGCTGTT
>CAYPXN010000069.1:0-6083 GCA_964414715.1 uncultured Pseudomonadota bacterium
CTGCTCCCCACTTCTCAAGGAACTCTTCTCGATGAATTCCTCGAAGCAGAAAATACCAACATCGCCATGGGAGTGGGACAATCCCTCTTCGGATTCCTCTCGGGAAATCGACTCCATCACCTCGAACAAAGTATGGACTTGGGTAGCAGAAGCATTTTGGAATCCAGACCTTCTTTTTTCCAAAAATCAGGTTCCGCAGAATTCATCCCTACTACTGAAATGCCTGTCATGAGAAGTGAACAGGACCTGGGCAGTCTCAGCCGATTGGCTGCAAGTGCCACACGACAAACCCCTGAGGAGTGTCTGCAGAAAATCCAGGAAATTGTTCTTACTTGGTTCCAACGAGGAATCAATGAAGCACACAGCAAAGTGGAAGGAGGGCAGGCTCCCAAGCTTCCCATTTTTAATGTGCTACGTGATGCCCGATTTCTGGGCCTGCTACCTGATGATATTCGCATTCGACTTCAAACCGCTCTCGATCTTCTTACCCGTGCCAACTTGGGTGCATCGATAGTTCGAGCTGATCCCCGAAATCCCCGACAAATTTATTTCATGTCTGGTTCGGCGGATGCCAACATTCAAATGGCCAACACGCTTTTTCGTCAACTCGCCCAAACGGCAGAAGAACCCATTGAAACCTGGAGAATGGAAAGTAGCGAAGTCATCAGACGTTTGGGAGACATTGCAATCTATTTTAAAAACTTGGTGGAAAGTACCGAAAAAGAACGCGATGAGGACTTTCTCACTGGGGTATCCAATCGACGTGCCCTGGAACGTCTGACTCCCAAAATCGAAGCCGCTCTGGAACGACATGGGCGAGCCTACGAAGATGTGTCAGGAGAATATTGGATCATGATGCTCGACGGAGATCATTTTGGAAAAATTAATCAGCAATATGGAGAAGCCAACGGAGACCGTGTCATTATTCATTTGGCACATATCGCCAGAGAATCCGTCCGGGAACTTCTCGGAGACAGTGTCTTTAGGTTGGGAGGGGAAGAATTCGTCATTCTTTTGAAGAATCCTGGTTTGATTGGCGTTGCTCAAGTCGCCCAAAGAATAAAACAGAAACTCAAAACAACCCCTGTCCTCATGCAACTTAATGAAGAACAAAGAGCTGCCGGACTTTCTGAAGAAGTTCATATTACAGTCAGCATGGGTGCCTCTCCTCTCGTCTTAATACAAGATCCCCAGGGTCTAAAAACCCGTCATGGCGCATTTAAAATGGCAATGGAAAATGCAGATCTCGCCGTTTACCAAGCCAAAGAAAGAGGCCGCAATCAGTTGGTGGTCACCGGAAAAAGGACAGATGAATATCTGGACGAAGGAACCTTAAGCAATCTGCTCCCCAGCATGCCTTCTTCTTCTGAAAGTTTTCAGGAAACACTGGGGCGACCAGAACACATTGAAATTTCCCCTGACGTAAGAGCAGCTCGTGCCCAGGCCCTCAGCTCCAACCCTCCCGGACCGGAATCTCTTCCTCCTCCCTCACTTGCGAAAGGAGAGGCGGGTTTGTTAAGCACTTTGGGAACCCTGGCAGCACAAGAAACTCCCCAGAGTCATCCCGAGGTACTCACTCAAATCCAAGACATTGTGTTGGGATGGTTTCATACAGAAATGGCAGAAGCTCATCGTCAGGTGGCCCAAGGAAATATTCCACAACTGGCACTTTTTAAAGTTCTACGGGATGGACGCTTCCTCGATTTGCTCCCCGCTCAAATCAGAACTTCCTTGCAACAAGCTTTGGATTGTATCGACCATAGCTCTCTCACAAGCAGACCACCTTCTACTGTTATAGAACGGGAAAACCATATTTATTTCATGCCGGGCTCTGCTGAAAAAAATATGGAAGTGGCACTCGCTCACCTGAGAGAATTTAGCCAACTCATGACACTTCCTGTAGAAAGGTGGCCCCAAGACCTAGCCCAGTTTGCCCGTCATCTGGCAGGACTTGCCTATTATTTTAAGGCCCGTTTTGAAACCAGCCAAAAAGAAAGAGATCGTGATTTTCTGACAGGCCTTAATAACAATCGTTATCTAGATCGTCTTACTCCCAAAATAGAAGCGACTCTGGCAAGCAATGATCCCCTGCGAACCCGCGAAGGTCACTTGGGATCTTATTGGGTTTTAGTAGTTGATGGAGACAATTTTAAAAATGTAAACGACACTTACGGACATCAAAACGGGGATCGTGTTTTGAAAAATTACGCCCGAATTATTCGTGAATCGATCCGGGAATTAAACGGCGACTACGCCTTCCGAATTGTGGGCAAAAAATTCCTCATTCTTTTGAGAAGCCCCAGCATCGCGGGGGTAGCCCGTGTCGCGCGAGAAATTCAATCTCAACTCAAATCCAACCCTGTTTTAATGGAACTCAGTGACGAGCAAAGAGCAGCAGGAATTGACGCAGAAATTTCCCCCACCGTCAGTATGGGAGCTGCTCCTTTAATGATTATCACGGGCGACTCTGGCCTCACCCACGAAGGAAGTTTCAGAGCTGCATGGGAGCGGGCAGAAATAGCACTCGAACGCGTAAAAAATACTGGCAAAAACCGCCTTATGATTGCCGGGAGAAGAAGTGGTCAATATCTCGACCAGGAAGAAATTGCGGAGCTGGTTTCCCGAATTCCCTAACAATCTTCTTCCGAATAGGGACAGTGTTTGCATCCGCTTTCACAGCAATAACCCCGACGGAACAAATAATCCGTGGTAAACACCACACGACCTTGTTCATCCAGATAATAATCTTTACCTTCTACCAATTTATTTTCATCCATCGTTTGATCCGTTTTTTTCGTAGTCATCCAAAAAGGACTTCTCTATATTATGATCTCAAATGTATCCATGGAAATTATAGCATTTCAACTCACAAACTATTCATTGAAAGTTAAAACACTCTATTTATGTATCGAATCATGATTATTTTGACTTTTTCACTGATTGTATTCCTTCTTCCCTGGGTTTATCTCCACTCCAAATATGACAGGGGAGTCCTTCATTCTTTATCCAAAAGCTCTGATCTCAAACTCCCCGAGCTTGCCCTCGTATTGGGCGCAGGTTTGAATGGCAAAGGTGAAGCTTCAAAGGTTTTAAGGGATCGCCTCCAGCAAGCCAAAGATTTGTATCAATCCGGAAAAATCAAAATTATTCTCTTAAGCGGAAAAAAAATCCCCTACTACGATGAAGTTGCCGCCATGAAAGATTGGCTTCTGGATAATGGAGTCCCTGAAAAAGCATTATGGTTCGACGACAAAGGTTTTCGAACCTTCGACAGCTGTCAAAATGCAAAAGCCTCTTTCAAAATCGACCAAGCCATTATCGTCACCCAAAATTTTCATTTATATCGGGCTCTTTATCTTTGCGACAAGGCAGGCATTCAGGCAACAGGATTGGCCGCCGACATTGGCCCTTACAGCCTGAAAACCAAAATCAAATGGAATGTGAGAGAAATGTTTGCGGCTTGGCGCGCCCTCTGGGATACTTCTCATTAAGATGTCCAAACTTTCCCCAAAAGACTGGTTAAAACTTTTAGCGCTCTACGGATTTTTAACCGCATTGTTAGTGGGCATTTATTTTTTCTTCGGGGCACTCAAATCTCTTTTTCTGAGTATTCCGGGGCTTCAGAATTTTTTCAATCAGGGCATTAAATCCATCGTACAAGCTTTAGCTCCTTACATTCCCTCAAATATCCATCTCTATTTTTGGGCCTTGGTGATTTTGGGAATGCTCTACTTTCTCTTGGAAGATTTCTTCAAACTTCTTCGTGGAAAAAAAGATGAAATCCGTGAACAAGAACTCTCTTCGGGGGAACAAGTCGTCAAAAACCTTGCCCGGGAATACCAACAAAATAAGCCTCAAACCTTGGGAGAAAAAAACGAGAGACAATTACGCTACTTCCCCATTATTCATTATTGGATAGTCGGCATTCTTCTCTTGGGCCTCTGTTCTGTCTGGGGAATGGCAATCGTCTACCCCAAAGAAATGACCGGCCTTCTACCGATCAGCCTCCTCTTATCCGGAATAAGTATTTACATTTTGTTTTTGGCACGGAGCGCAACGAGAAAAATATATTTCGATGCCCAACATGTCTGGATGGGAAAAAAACAAAACAAACTCTTCTGTGAAAATCACTTCGGCTCGGTTTATTACATGCATTTTTTGGTTCGCAGGTTTATGCATGTTGAAAAACACTACAATCTTCTTGTTTTTCGCAGAGGATTTTCTTTCCCCCCCTTACATTGGTTCATCGATCGTTTTTTTCCTGCGAGCAATTCACATCGGCAAATCATTTTTCTCAACGTCTGGAAAGATGAGGAGGGAGAACAGGTTCAAGCCAACGACTTGGCAAAAAGAATCCTGGAAGATGCTGAAAGAAACGGGGTTCAGATCAAACACTGGACCCTTGAAGCTCAACTCTTTCTCATCTTCATTCTATTCGGATTATTTTTGGGAGGATGGATTTATCTGAAGCATCATCCGCTTTTCTAGGCGAGGTAATTCAAGGCTTCCCTTTTCTCTTTTTCTTGACGTGCTTTATCCCAGTGTAGTTCTGAACTCATGAGTTCAATGACTCGAGGAAGTGCCTCTTCAGCCGCTTTTTCGTCCAAGAAAGTAAGACGTGATCGGCGTGCCAAAAAATCTGTGGCTGTTTGGGCCATTTCATTTTGAACGGCATACAATACTTCTGCCTCCAAATAAGGATGACCCATCGCCAACAAATTACTAAGCCCCTTCTTTGAAAGCTCCGCCACATCTCGTGCACGTCCTCCATAAGCCAGGGCCAGATGATGGGCCACCAAATCTGAAAAACCAAACTCTTCAGCCAACTCTTTTCGAAGACTGGATTTGTAGCGTCTTCCTCCCACCAATTTCGTCGTTTCTGTTTTGGAAGGACCCGCCTTTAACTTTCCAATCTTCACCGCGTAATCCACCGTATCGAGCGCCATCTTTCGGTAAGTCGTCCATTTTCCACCCGTAATCGTGAGCAAACCCGAATCGGATTTTTCCAACACATGATCTCTCGAAAGTTTTGCCGTATCCGATTTTTTGGGATTGGAAACCAGGGGTCGAAGTCCGGACCATGCCGCCAAAACATCGCTCCTATCCACAGGCATATCGAAATAAAGTTTAATATGGCGCAAAATATACTCGATGTCTTCTTCACTGGCTTTAGGATTCACTTCAATTTTTGCAGGATTATCGGTGGTTCCTACCAAGGTATGATTTAACCAAGGCAATAAAAACAACACGCGTCCATCTTCTGTTTTAGGGATGAGCAATCCTGTGTCCGGCGGAGAAAACTTTTTATCGAGCACAATATGAATTCCCGAACTCGCCTTGAGCATGGAAGGAATTTTAGGATCGTCCAATTTACGAATCGCATCCACAAAAGGACCCGTCGCATTGATCACAACCTGGGCATGAATGGAAAATTCCTCTCCTGAAAAAAGGTCCCGAACATGGGCACCACAAATTTTTCCGTCACCTTTCAACAACTCAATCACTTCAACATGATTTGCCAACACCGCGCCCTGTTCAATAGCCGTCATCGCAATTGCAACATTCATGCGGGCATCGTCGAATTGTCCATCCGCATAAATAACTCCCCCCTTGAGGTCTGTGGACTTGAGCATGGGAAAAAGTTCGAGGGCTTTTTTTGCATTTACTCCCTTGCTGGGAAAAAGATTCGCCTTACCTGCCAACCAGTCATACATTTTAAGGCCCACGCGATAGTAAGGTTTTTCAAAACGTTTATATAAAGGAGTCAATAAAGCCAAAGGTCTTGTAAGATGAGGGGCATTTTTCAGAAGGACGGCTCTTTCCTTCAAGGCATCTTTCACCAAATGAAGTTGGCCTTTATCCAAGCCTTTTACCGCCTGCTCGAGGTAGCGAACACCTCCATGAATTAGTTTGGTGGATTTACTCGAAGTGCCCGAGGCAAAATCATCGCGCTCCACAAGTGCCACTTTCAAGCCGCGCGTAGCCGCATCGAGAGCTACACCCGCACCCGTGGCCCCACCCCCGATCACCAAAATATCAAAGCTGTTTTCTTTAAGTTGCCTTAAGGCCTCATCTCGTTGCAT
>CAYPXN010000070.1:0-14993 GCA_964414715.1 uncultured Pseudomonadota bacterium
TGCCCAGTTGACGGGTTGGAACATTGATATCTTCAGCGAAAGTAAAATCGAAGAATTGCAGAAAGTGGCGAAAATGGCTCTTGTGGAAGATCTCGGAATTGAGGAGAGTACGGCGAGCATTCTATATAGTCATGCTTATCGTTCAAGTGAGGAAATTGCCCAAACCAGTCTGGAAGAGTTTTTGTCGATGCCTGGCTTTTCAGAAGAGACCTTGAAAAATATTCATGAAAAGGCCGTGGAAAAAACGCAGCGAAAGTCAGAAGCTCGAAGTGTTGATGTGGAAAGTGCGAGTAACTCATAAATAAATATTTTACTTGAGTACTGCTCAAGTAAAGCCAAGGTTTAGGTTTACATGGATTCAAAAACTGAAATTGTAGAAAAAAGAGTCAAATCGACCATTATTCGTCGTCGTAAGGCGGAGGCGCCGGCTCCTGTTCCGGAAGAAATTCCTCCTGCAAAAACGGAAGCTCTCAAGGTGGCTGCAGCAGCTCCGGCGGAAGCTGAGTCCAAGCCTGTGGCAGCAAAGATACCTAGTGTGGCGGTTCCTGAAAAGAAAGAGGCGCCTGTTGCGGAAACGAAAAAGGAAGTTGTTCAAAGAGTTGAAGCACATCCGGTAGCTCAAAAACCGGTTCGTGAAGAAATAGTTTCAAAAGCGAGTCCCAGCGCAAAAGAAGAGTATGTCGAAGACAAGCCCCGTTATGGTTTGAAAATTGTCGGAAAAATTGATCTCAAACCCATTCAACAACGCGAAGCTTCCAAAGCTGCCGGATCGAAAGGTGAAGTGAAAACCACTCCGGGGACACGTCCTGTTCCTGGCGCTCCTGTGATGCCTACTTTTAAGAAGGTGGGAGAGGAAGAAGAGGAAGCAAAGCAAAAGCTAAAACGTCCGGTAAAAAAGACGAAGCGAGAAGAATTGGAAGTCGATTTGGAAGGTATTGGAAAGGTTGCAACACTTACCCAGTTAACCCGTCTTGCTTCCACGATCTCTCCTTCTCATGAGCGTGAGAGAGTTTTTGAACCTACCCGTTCTCCTCGTAAACGAAAAGCATCTCTCAAAAAAGATTCTAGATCTACCCAGATTACAGTCAAAAAAGCCTCCAAGAGAATTATCAAGATGGAGGAAGGTATTGTATTGTCAGACCTGGCGCATGAGCTTGGAATCAAGGGTGCTGAAATTATTAAAAAGTTAATGGGAATGGGTTCGATGGTTACCCTCAATCAAGCCCTTGATTTTGATACGGCGCAAATTATTGCGCAGGATTATGGTTATGAAGTAAAAAAGATTGGATTTGAAGAAGCTGAGCATTTGAATACTCAAGAAGACAAGCCTGAAGACCTTTTGCATCGTTCTCCCGTCGTTACCGTCATGGGACATGTTGACCATGGTAAGACGTCACTTCTGGATGCCATCCGTAAAGCACGCGTAGCTCAAGGGGAAGCGGGCGGAATTACGCAACACATTGGTGCTTACCGTGTCAATTTGCCCAAAGGCTCCATTACATTTTTGGATACTCCAGGTCATGAGGCTTTTACGGCCATGCGCGCTCGAGGTGCTTCGGTAACCGATATTGTTATTTTGGTGGTGGCTGCCGATGAAGGAATCATGCCTCAAACGGTTGAAGCAATTCATCATGCCAAGGCTGCGGAAGTTCCTATTATTGTCGCTGTGAATAAAATGGATAAACCGGAAGCGAATCCTGAAAAAATAAAACGACAACTTTCCGAGCATCAGTTGCTGGCGGAAGATTGGGGCGGAGATGTGATTTTTGCGCCTGTATCTGCTAAATCGGGAGAAGGGATTGAGCATCTTCTGGAAATGGTTCTTCTGCAATCCGAAGTTTTGGAATTGAAGGCCAATCCCAATAAGCCCGCGGTGGGTGTTGTTGTGGAATCTCGTCTTGATAAAGGTCGTGGTCCCGTGGCGACAATTTTGATTCAGGAAGGAACTTTGAAGATTGGTGATACAGTGATTGCTGGAACAAGTTTTGGACGAGTTCGCGCCATGATTAACGACCAGGGTCAAAATATTGAACAGGCGGGTCCCTCAGATCCTGTCGAAATACAGGGTCTCTCTTCGGTACCTAATGCAGGAGAAAATATTCATGCAGTAGATGAAGAGAGTGCATCAAAGCTTGCAGAGCACCGTGAAGAAAAAGAACGCTCTGCCAAGATGGCTTCTAGCAGCAAGATGAAGTTGGAAGATTTGTTTGCCCAGGTTCAAAAAGGCGAAGTGCATGAGTTGAAAATCATCTTGAAAGGTGATGTTCAGGGTTCAGTCGAAGCAATCAAAGATGCCTTAAATAAGCTTTCTACAGAAAAAGTCAGTGTAAATATTATTCATGCGGGCGTGGGTGGTGTGACGGAATCGGATGTTATGCTGGCTTCTGCCTCGAATGCGATTATCGTCGGTTTTAATGTCCGTCCGGATATTAAGGCAATGAACTTGGCTGAAAGTGAAAGTGTGGATCTGAAGGTTTACGATATTATTTATAATGCCATCGATGAAATCAAGAAAGCCATGGAAGGTTTGCTGAAGCCGACCGAAAAAGAAAAATATTTGGGTCGCGCCGAAGTGCGCAATGTTTTCAACATTACAAAAGTGGGAACGGTGGCGGGTTGTTATGTGGTGGATGGAGTTTTGCAACGTAATGCTCGTGTTCGTCTCCTTCGTGATAACGTGATTATTTACAACGGAAAGTTGAATTCATTGAAACGTTTTAAAGATGACGCCAAAGAAGTGCAGCAAGGTTATGAGTGCGGCTTGGGTTTGGAAAACTTTAATGATATAAAAGTTGGAGATGTGGTCGAAGTTTACCTCATTGAGACCATTGCTGCAAAATTATAGTATTTCATGTTTGTCGCCTTATGCCATTTTAGTGTGGATTCATCTGCTTTTCCGCAAAGCAAAGACCAAGCACATTTTATTCAGAGAATAAGAGATAAGGTTTTTGCGAGATTCAAGCTTCTTTTGTCGGAAGTGGGATCCGGAGATGAAATAGTATTGGCAGCTGCTTTGGTGAATCGGGATGAACATTATTTGAGATCTTTTTTTGGAAAGATTCTCGAGTTCATTGAAGAGTCTGAAGGAGTCAGGATTGTTTCTGAGCAGTTGGAAATTATTCAGCGTTCAGCTTGAGAGAGGAGCGGGTCCTTGAAAGTTCAAAGAACAGATCGAATTGCCGAAGAAATCAGACGTGAAGTTTCCCAGATTATTCACTTTGGATTGAGTGATCCGCGGATTTACGGTGTGACTGTGACCGGCGTAAAAATGACTCCGGATTTGAGAGTGGCGCGCGTGTATTTTACCTTACCTGGCGAGCCTGACAGAGCAGACTCGGTAAAGAAAGCCTTGCAGGGAGCACAGGGGGTTTTTAAAAAAGCCCTTTCCCAGAAACTTCATATGAAATTCGTTCCCAATTTTGATTTCTTTTATGATGAGTCTTTGGAACTTCAGGATAAAATCGATTCTTTATTTCAGGAAATTGAAAAGAAAAGGGAAGTAGAATAGTGCTTTTGGCTTTTTCTCTCGATAAACCCTCCGGCTTAAGTTCTCACCAAGCGCTTTATAAAATTAAAAAAAAGTTTAAATTAAAGAAAATAGGCCATACAGGTACTTTGGATCCTTTTGCCACAGGAGTTCTTCCAGTTTTTGTGGATGAAGCAACGAAACTGATTCCTTATTTAGATGATTCAAGAAAAAGCTATCGTGCGGTTTTGAAATTGGGATCTTCCACAGACACCCTGGATTCTACAGGTTTGGTCATCCATGAGGAAAAGGTCCCTCAACTGTCTTTGGGGGAAATTGAGGAATGTCTTAAATGGTTTGTAGGCTACCGAAAACAAATGCCGCCACAGTATTCTGCCGTCAAAGTAAAGGGAAAACCTCTTTATCGATATGCCAGAGAGGGGCAGGAGGTTCAGGTGGAGCCTCGTGCCATTCACATCTACTCTCTTAAATTACTTTCCTATGAAGATCAGAAGATTACTTTTGACTGTGAGGTGAGTCGGGGAACTTATGTACGTGTTTTGGGAGAGGAGATTGCAAAGTCTTTGGGAACCTTGGGGCATTTGTCAGATCTTCGGCGTACTCAAAGCGGAGTTTTTTGCTTGAATCATAGTCTTGCTTTGCATTCACTTTTGGAACTCAACTCTTTGGAGCATCTGGAAAAAGAATTTGATGTTCGAAAGCTGATTACAGAAATTAAAACCCTTCATGTTGATAATGAAACAAGTGCGAATATTCTTATGAAAGGTCAGGCGATCAAATGGGATAAAGGTCCATTGCCAGAAGGTGAAAAGGTTTTTATTTATCACCAGGATAAGCTTTGTTGCGTGGCCGAGATTATGATGGACCCTTCTCAAACTAAAATTCTTAAGCCTGTGAGGGTTTTTAATATTGAATAGTTTGAATGCTCAATGAAGACCCATGAACTGATATATTAAACGATGAACAGATCCAGGTTTATGCTCAGTCTGGGAGCCTTCAATATACTCATGGGAGTGTTTTTTTATAGGATCGTTAGTTCCGATATATGGAACAATAAAGTCAAAGTATAACGAGGAATGCGGCCTCTTTTGTACTGCAAGAGGCTTGTTTGTAAGCCTCTGATATTGCTTGGGTATTACTTTGTTTTTGAATCTTTTTTTCTTCCAAAAATATTTATCGACATAAAAAAAAACCCGTGTTATGGGGAGCGCCCATTTACGGCAAAATTTCGGTTTATAACAAAAAACTTATATTATTTTAAGGAGATAGGAAAATATGAACTCAAGTTCAATTTCAAAGAAGAGGAGTGTGCTGCAAAGCTTGGTCATGCTCTCGATTCTTTTAGTTTCCACTCTCGCACAAGCGAGTGAGGCAGAATTAAAATTACCAGATCTGAGCTCGGTGAGCTTTTTGGGTTATACCGGCCACACTCTGCTTTTGTTCGGTTTGGCTGTATGTTTGTTGGGCATGGTTTTCGGGATTGTGATTTATACCCAACTTAAAAACATGCCAGTTCATCGTTCGATGAAAGAAATTTCCGAACTGATTTATGAAACCTGTAAAACTTACCTGATTACCCAAGGAAGATTCATCCTCATTTTGGAGCTCTTCATTGGCGCCATCATGGTTTACTATTTTGGTTTCCTTCGTCACTTTGAAGTAAATAAGGTTATTGTCATTCTTCTCTTCAGTTTGATTGGTATCGCAGGAAGTTACGGAGTTGCCTGGTTCGGAATTCGTATCAATACTTTGGCAAATTCTCGTACCGCTTTTGCAAGTTTGAAAGGGAAACCCTTTCCGACTTATGCAATTCCCTTGAAATCCGGGATGAGTATCGGAATGTTGTTGATCAGCACCGAATTGATTTTAATGCTTTGTATTCTTCTTTTCATCCCTGCTGATTATGCAGGTCCTTGTTTCATCGGATTTGCCATCGGTGAATCTCTCTGCGCTTCTGCTCTTCGTATTGCGGGCGGTATCTTTACAAAAATTGCAGATATTGGTTCCGATCTTATGAAAATTGTCTTCAACATTAAAGAAGACGATGCACGTAACCCGGGTGTTATTGCCGACTGTACCGGAGACAATGCAGGAGATTCTGTCGGTCCTACAGCAGATGGTTTCGAAACTTATGGTGTGACTGGCGTTGCTTTGATCACCTTCATTCTTCTGGCAGTTCCCGATGCAGTAAACCAGGTTCAATTGCTGGTTTGGCTTTTCGTGATGCGTATCGTGATGATTTTAGCCAGTGGTCTTTCTTATTTGTTGAATGAATCCATTGCCAAAGCGAAATATGCAAATGCAGACAAAATGAATTTCGAAGCTCCTCTTACTTCTTTGGTATGGGTGACATCAATTGTTTCTGTTATTTTGACTTTTGTGGTTTCCAGACTTTTGATTCCTAACTTGGGAGATGGAACCTTGTGGTGGAAACTTTCCGCTATCATTACTTGTGGAACCTTGGCTGGTGCCTTGATTCCTGAAATGATCAAGATCTTTACTTCTACCACTTCAGGACATGTTCAAGAAGTTGTGACTGCTTCAGAAGAAGGAGGCGCTTCCTTGAATATTCTTGCAGGTCTTACCGCGGGTAACTTCAGCTGTTACTGGATGGGAATCTTGATTGTAGTATTGATGGGTGCTGCTTATTTCGTGAGTGGTATGGGAGTCGGTGACCTCATGAAAGCCGCTCCTGTATTCGCATTTGGTTTGGTTGCTTTCGGGTTCTTGGGAATGGGTCCTGTAACTATTGCCGTCGACTCTTATGGCCCAGTCACAGACAATGCTCAGTCTGTTTATGAACTGTCTGTGATTGAAACTCTTCCCAACATTAAAGAAGAAATCAAAAAAGATTTCGGATTTGACGTGAACTTCGAGAAAGCAAAACATTTCCTCGAAGAAAACGATGGAGCCGGAAATACTTTCAAGGCGACTGCAAAACCGGTTTTGATTGGTACTGCAGTGGTAGGTTCTACAACCATGATTTTCTCCATCATCGTGATCTTAACCTTGGGATTGACGGAGCATTTGGATAAGCTTTCCATGTTGCATCCCCCATTCTTATTGGGTTTGATTACTGGTGGAGCCGTGATTTACTGGTTCACAGGTGCTTCTACTCAAGCAGTGAGTACCGGAGCTTATCGTGCAGTGGAATTCATTAAAGCCAATATCAAATTGGATGGTGCAACCAAGGCTTCAGTGAGTGATAGTAAAAAAGTGGTGGGTATTTGTACACAATACGCTCAAAAAGGGATGTTTAATATCTTCCTTACCATCTTTTTCTCCACCTTGGCTTTTGCCTGTTTGGAACCTTATTTCTTTATCGGATATTTGATCTCCATTGCCTTGTTTGGTCTCTACCAAGCTATCTTTATGGCGAATGCGGGTGGTGCTTGGGATAATGCCAAAAAAGTGGTGGAAGTAGAATTGAAACAAAAAGGAACTCCTCTTCATGCTGCGACAGTAGTGGGGGATACGGTAGGGGATCCATTCAAGGATACTTCTTCCGTGGCAATGAACCCTGTTATTAAATTTACCACCTTGTTTGGATTACTTGCGGTGGAATTAGCAGTGGGAATGCCTGCGAAAACAGCTACTATTTTGTCAGGCGTTTTCTTTCTGATTTCTTTGATTTTCGTATGGAAATCTTTTTACGGAATGAGAATTCAGTCAGGTAAATAGTCCTGTGATTTTGATTAAAAGCCCCTTATCTTTTTAGGTAAGGGGCTTTTTTATTTTCGATAAATCCCTTTTATGTTAGTAAGCGTTGATAAATCTCTTTAGGAGGTCATTATGTTTCAAAATATGTTAAAGGTTTTAACTCTTCTCAGTATCTTTTTCACAACAACTCTTTTTGCCCAAGCAAACCCCAAAACGCTCAATTTGGATATTAAAGGGATGAATTGCCCCATGTGTGCCGCTAAAATTGAAAACTCCATCAAAAAATTGGGAGTCAGTAAATGTAGTATCGATGATAAAACAGGTAAAGGTGTTGTCGAATATGATGAAGCGAAAGTAAATGCAGAACAAATTATTGAAACTTGTAACAAAAGCGGCTTTAAATGTTCTAAAATATGAAAAAACTTCTTAAGTTATCCCTCCTATTTTTCCTGACAATTTTATCAGCTTGTGGTGCCTGGACTCGCGTGAGTTCTGTAAAGGGTCCTGCTTATACAGGACAGGCTTATCATAAAATCATGGTGGAAGGGCGGGGGAGAACGCCCAAGGAAAATCTGGACATTGAATGGACTTTTCGAAATGTTTTGCAAAATCCAAATTTGATCGTGGTGGCTTCTACCGATCTGTTTCCTGTGAATCAAGCTTTTACAGAAGAAGATAAAAAGGTAAAAATTAATTCTGAAAAAATTGAAGCTGTTCTCATTGTCTCTTTTAAGGATAAGCAGGTGAAACATAGCTATTCACCGCCTGACACCACGACTACCACCGTAAAAAATAAAGATGGAAAAACGGAAGTAAAGACGACGACTTCGGGTGGCTATGATTATTATACGGAATATAATTATCACGACTTGCTCATGATTGATACAGCAAGTGGTAAACCCGTATGGACAGGTTCCGCATCTACCCAGGCAGATCCTAATGACTTTTGGAGTCCCGCCGATAAAGACAAAGATTTTATGACTTCGCTCGCCAATAAAACCAAGAAGAAGCTCGCTAAAGATGGGCTGATTCAAGTCCCTGAAAAATAAACTCATCTATTCAAAATAGCTTTTTCAAAATTATTTTTACAGATGCTTATAACGCATTGCCTTTTGATTTATCCAAAAGAGTATCTACAAGATCTATGAGTGTTGAAGTGAGTTGTAAGGTATTTGTTTGAATATTTTTAGACTGACTTTCCGCCATAAATTTTATTTGGCTTTTGAGTTTGTTGAGTTGAGTTTCAACTTTTTTCCTTTTTTCCGGAGTGAATGAATTCTTGAAAGCCAACACTTCGTCCAAGCCTTTATCCAGTTGATTAAGAAGTGGGGAGAGCTCTTCTGCATTGGGAGTGCCGGATATTTTTTCGATTTTTCGGTAAATATTTGCAAGAAGAAGTGCATTGCCAATGATTTGAGCTTTTGAAACTTTTCCAGAATTTTCTGAAGAACTTTGCGATTCTGCTTTTTGTGATTCGCTGGCTCCAAGAACAGAAGAGGAAAGTGTTCCCAGAATGACGATGGGTAAGATGGTTTGGATAATAGATTTTTTCATAAAGACTCCTTAATGGGATGTCATTTTTTTTAATTTGAACTTTTGAGATTTTACTTCGCTCTTCCATTTCCATAAAGAATAGACTGCAGGATAAACCAATAATTCGAGTAAAAAGGAGCTGAGTAGACCTCCAATCATGGGGGCTGCAATACGTTTCATCATGTCGGAACCCGTTCCCATAGCCCACATTATGGGGATTAAGCCCATAAAAGCAGCCATTACCGTCATGAGTTTGGGGCGTACTCTTTTGACAGCGCCATGAATGATGGATTCTTCAAGGTCTGCTTTTGTTTTCATTTCATTTTTTTGGATTTTTTCTTGATAGGCTAAATCGAGGAAGAGAAGCATGAAAACACCGGTTTCGGCATCGAGTCCCATCAAGGCAATCATTCCAACCCAAACAGCAATAGAAAGATGATAGTTTAAAAAGTAAATGAACCAAACTGCTCCAATTGCGGAGAAAGGAACCGCCAACATCACAATCATGGCCTTCACGGGAGAATGAGTGTTTAAATAGAGAAGAAGGAAGATAAGAAAAAGAGTAAGGGGAAGTACAATTTTGAGGCGTTCTTTTACGCGAATCATGTTTTCATATTGTCCACTCCATTGAAGAGTGTATCCCGGGGTAGATGGAAGGCTGGCCGCTACTTTTGCTTTTGCTTCTTTTACATAAGAACCCATATCGCGGTCTGCTATGTCAATCAGCACATAAGCGCTTTTCATTCCATTTTCGTTTCGAATCATGGAAGGACCTTTTGAAAAATGGATTTCTGCCAGTTGTGCAAGGGGGATTTTGGCTCCGGATGGGGTATCGACTAATACGCGTTCGAGTTTGGGAATATCATTTCGATATTCGCGTGCGTAATGAATATTCACTGAGTAGCGTTCCGGACCCATAATAGTTGTGCTAATAGTTTCTCCTCCAATGGCTTGAGAGATGACATTATTCGCGTCTTCTATGCTTAAACCATAGCGAGCAAGTTCATCTCGTTTGAGGTCAAAGTCGAGAAAATATCCATCAGCAGATCTTTCCGCAAATGCATTACGGGTTCCTGGGATATCCTTGAGAATGTTTTCCACTTTTTCACCCATTTCCTGAATTTTGACCAAATCAGGCCCCATGATTTTGATGCCTACGGGTGTGCGGATGCCTGTGCTGAGCATATCGATGCGATTACGAATCGGTTGAGTCCAGGCATTGGTCAGGCCGGGAATTTGAATCTTTGAGTTCATTTCATCTGTAAGTTCTTCATAGCTTCGAGCATGAGGCCATTCTGATTTGGGTTTCAAAACAACTGTTGTTTCGATCATGGAAAGAGGAGCGGGATCGGTGGATGTATCTGCTCTGCCTGCTTTGCCAAAAACAGTTTCTACCTCAGGAAAAGATTTCAAGATTGCGTCCTGTTTTTGGAGAATTTTAGCGGCTTCCGTGACGGAAATTCCAGGAAGAGTGGTGGGCATGTAGAGGATGACACCTTCATTGAGAGGAGGCATGAACTCAGAACCCAATTTGAAAAAAGGGTAGAGAGTACTTAAAAGTAAAATGATCGATCCGAGAATAATTTTCTTGGGATGCCTCAAAACCCATCTGCAAACAGGTTCGTAAACCTTGAATAAAAAGCGGCTGATAGGATGTTTTTCTTCAGGATAATATTTTCCTACGGCGACATGATTGAAAAGATTACAAAGCCATTGGGGTTTGAATTTTGCAAAATCCATGCGGGTAAAAAGCATTCGAAGTGCAGGATCCAGGGTAATGGCAAGGATGGCAGCAATGGCCATGGCAAAATTTTTGGAATAGGCGAGAGGTTTAAAGAGTCTTCCTTCCTGATCTAGCAAGGTAAAAATCGGGAGAAAGGCTATAGCAATTACCAGCAGTGAAAAGAAGACAGAAGGTCCCACTTCTTTGAGCGCATTCAAGCGAACTTCGTGAAAATCTCCTTTTCTCCCGTTTTGATCCCAAAGTTGCAGCTTTTTGTAGGCATTTTCTACTTCGACAATAGCTCCATCCACCAGAACTCCCATGGAAATGGCGATTCCCGCGAGTGACATGATGTTCGAAGTAAGATGCATGGCTTTCATGGGAATGAAAGAAAGGAGGACGGAGATTGGAATTGTGATGATGGGAATAATCGCGGAAGGAATGTGCCAGAGAAAAATCAGGATGACAAAACTGACGATTAACAATTCCTCGATGAGTGTTGATTTGAGAGTATCGATAGACTTCAAAATAAGTTCAGAGCGGTCGTAAGTCGTCACGACTTCTACTCCGGCAGGAAGCGAAGATTTTAATTCGTTAAGTTTTTCTTTCACCCGATCGATTACCTGTAAGGCGTTTTCACCCGATCGCATGATAACCACTCCACCCACGACATCCCCTTCGCCATTCAAATCTGCGATGCCTCGACGAAAGTCAGGTCCGAGTTCTACTTTTCCTAATTGTTTCAGGGTAACAGCAACTCCTGTTTGAGGGTCATTTTTTACAGCTATTTTTTCAAGATCCTCTGTAGAGTGTAAATAGCCTCGGCCTCGGACCATGTATTCTGCGCCTGATATTTCAACGAGACGTCCTCCCACATCATTATTATTTTTACGTACGGCTTCCACAACTTCGTTCAGGCTTACACCGTAAGATTGAAGCAGGTTTGGATCCAGATTGACCTGATATTGTCGTGCAAAGCCACCCACACTGGCCACTTCGGCGACGCCAGGAATAGATTGAAGATAATATTTGAGATACCAATCCTGATAAGTTTTCAGATCAGAAAGATTATTTTTTCCGCTTTTATCCACCAGAGCATATTGGAATACCCAGCCCACGGAAGTGGCGTCGGGTCCGAGTTCTGTTTTTACCCCCTGGGGAAGTCGAGAGCTCACTTTGTTTAGGTATTCTAAGGTACGTGAGCGTGCCCAGTAAACGTCGGTGCCATCTTCAAAAATAACATAGACATAAGAATAACCAAAATCTGAAAATCCACGGATGGCTTTTACTTTGGGTGCTCCCAGAAGTGCAGTGACAATAGGATAGGTTACTTGGTCTTCGATAATATCCGGACTTCGATCCCATTTTGAATAAATGATGACTTGGGTATCGGATAGATCAGGAATTGCATCGAGGGGAATATTTTTGAGGGACCACAAGCCGGCAAGAATAGCGACAAAGGTAAAAAGAAGGGTGAGGGCCCTGTTTTTTGCACAAAATTCTATAATACGTGAAATCATAGTTTGTCTCTTCATAAGGACAAACTATTTCCTTCCGCTTTATATTTTTCGGTTAATCCGAACCGAAAAACAAAGCAGATCCGGCATGAGTTTGTCTATTGCGGATAAGCTGTATGCCGGCTCTGAAGTCGCTCCAGGAAATAGTTTGTCCTTTAAAATAAATTTCAATGTGAATGTCCTCCTGAGTCTCCAACCATGCCTTTTAAGCTTGATTCGGAATCTAGTAGAAAATTCCCTTCACTCACCACTTTTTCCCCCTCTTTTAAGCCGGACAAAACTTCCAGATAATCTGTGGCACGTTTTCCGATTTGAATTTCTCGAGGCTCAAACAGGCCTGGATCTTTTTCTACAAAAACAATTTTTCTTTCTCCGGTATCAATGAGAGCAGAATCAGGAATGCTTAAAGCATTTCCTAAATCTGCATGGATAATCATTTTCAAAAACATGTCTGCTCTGAGGGAACTTCCTTGAGAAGGAATAGGCACACGGATTTGGAGCGTGCGAGTGTTGGGGTTCAGGATAGGATCCATGGAATCAATGTGACTTTCAATTTTCTGCTGATTGGGCAGGTAAACATCCACCGCTTGACCGACTTTTACCCAAGCTAAATCGGATTCATAAATGGCTCCATAAATCCAGGTGGAAGCTCCTGATTGTGGCAGTGTTAGGGAATTTTGAGCCTTTTTGGAGCGTCTTAAACTTTCAATTTGCTCGAGACTCATTCCCAAAAGTTGAAGCCTTGTTTTGGCAGATTTTATCAGGCCGGATTGAAGAGAAGAAATTTCCGGATTTTTTACAGCAGCTCGGGAAGCGATTAAATATTCTTCTTGGGCCAACAATAAATCCGGATTGAAGGCAACCCGGGCACTTGAATTAATTTCTCGAGTCAGCTTTCTGCTTTCTACTGTTGAGGTTTTTACCCCGATGAGTTGCTGTTTGTCAGCGGAAAGTTTGACTGCGGCTTTTGAGGAGGAAGTGCCTGAATGGGTAGCATCTTCTTCATAAACCGGTGTAAGATCCATACCACAATCGGGAGCTTTACCCGGTTTGTCGGACTTGTACCAAGGATGCATTGGATCTACGTAGTAGAGGATTTTTTTGGCTTCTTGGGGTTTGGGAACTTGAGATGTGTTTTGTGGTGACAGAGTATTTTGCGGACTTACTTTGTGTTCAGAGTGATCCAATGCTTTTCCGCAAGCCGCTAAAATAAAAAGTAAAATGATGACTCCATATTTTTTCATAATTTTCCTCCTGTTTGAGAGGATGGATGGCTTTCGGCACTAGAGTTTTGAGGTGGAGATTTTAATTCGGCTAGTTCTTCACGGGTGGCGCCTAGGGCTTCTTCCAGTTCGCTGTAAGCAGAGGTGTAAGATTCAAAAGTTTTCCAATATTCATTTTGAGCATCAAAAACAGCCCGAGCACTATTTAGTACAGATGTAAAATTGGTTTTACCATTGGCATAAGCTGCAAGAGAGGCATCCAAAGCTTGTTGAGTTTGAGGGATGAGGGTCTTTTTGTTAAGATCCAGAATTTTTTGATAACTTTGAATTTTCGCATAGGTGTCTCGAACCCGAAAAGTAATGTCGTTTTTTGCAGCGGAATATTGATAGTGAGCACTTGCCAGCTCTGCTTCTGCTTGTTCAACCGCTTTTGTTTTCTTTTTGATCATCAGGGGAACATTGAACATGAACTCTCCTGTCCAGGCATTTCCCAGGTTATTGGCAGGAGATCCGCTGGGACGTTGTACATATTCCAACTGTGCATTCATGTCGGGAAGAAAATCTCGTTTTGCAGCTTTGATAACCCATTTTTTTTCTTCGATTTGATGTTCTGCAATTTTGACTTTGGGTTGTCGGAGCAGGGCAATTTCAATAGACTCCTCGAGGCTCATATCCCAATGAGGTGTTTCTATTTTAGAAGGTATGAGAATGTTGTTCTTTTCCTCTCTGAAGAGGAGTTGATTGAGTTTTGCCTGAAGATTTATTTGGTTTTGTTTGAGAATTTCTTTTTCACTCAACAATTTGGCCAATTCTGCCTGACCTTGAATGGAGTCTAATGCAAGAGTTTGATTGGCAGCGATTTTACTTTGGGCGCCTTGAATGGCGGCTTTTAGATTATTTTCAATTTTTTGGTTAATTTCAAGTCTTCGGGCAATGGAATATAAATTATAATAACTGACTTTAATTTCCTTCAAAATTTCTCTGCCTCGAGCTCCCAGTAGTTCTAGGTGGTGAAGATAGTTATGGTAGGCAATTTGTGAGGCAGCCTTCTTTTTCCCGGGAAATGGAAATTTTTGTGAAATGATGTAATCGATATCCATGGCCTGGTTCAACCCTTCACCAAAAGGCACTTGATAAAAACGAACTCCGATTTGGGGGTCTTCCCAGGATCTTGCTTGAGGAACCTGTGCTTTGGCCGCTTTACTATCTTCTTCCATCGCCTTGAGTTCTGGATTTTTCTCAAGACTTTCTTGAGTGGCTTGTTCCAGTGTGAGTGTGGAAGGGTGATTTTCTTCGGCATACAATGGGTATGCCCAAGAAAAGATCGATGCAATGATAAAAAATGACATTATTTTTTTATTCAGCATACAAACCTCTTTGAAAAAATGTATGCACGGATTTTGTCTGAAAATTTATAAAAGAGAAAAGGAAATGTAGAGAAAAATACTCAACACAGAAGGGGGAGATTGCTAGTGCCTTGCCAAGTGGCAAAATTTCCGGGAGGAGAATCTCCTAAAATAGGTTGAGAAAAGTTGGAGGCTTGAAAGTCAATTTTTGAAATATAAAAAAACTGTGTAAAAAAGATGTGATCTTTAATTTCATTTAAATTTTGTGAACTGACGAAAGTGAGTGGGCTGTTCGGAGAGCTTTCTTCATCCTGGCAACAAGGAAGTTCGGAAATTTGAGATGAAGAACTCTCGTGATGTTTGCAACAATCCATTTCCATTTTCATGCAGAGTTGAGCTTGTTTAAAAAGTAATAAGCCTGGTCCCATGATGAGGATGGTGAAAGTAAGAAAGAGAGATAAAAGTTTAAGCTTTTTAAAAGGCATTCTTTAAAATGTTAATCAT